>NZ_JBNGPA010000011.1:0-172854 GCF_050589845.1 Carboxylicivirga agarovorans
ACTAAAGATACTAAATATAATTATACATATGAAATATTAAGACGGTTTAATTTATTGAATCATAGTGCATTAACTAATTGCATTAGTCAAATATGTGTTTAACAATAATGCGTATAAAGAGTAGCTTGAAGGAGAAGGAGCTGCTGAACCTGGCAGTTCTCATCCCTTAACAGAAGCAGATCAGTTCAAATGGTCACACATCCTCTCCTGGAGGAGAGGACAGAGGTGAGGTGTTTATAACGGGCTGTAAATATTGGTATTCTGTTTGACGATGCATCTCTTTTCGAACATACTCGTGGGCGACGCCCCCTTTTTTTGATGTTTAAGACCTTCAGTCTTTATGCAGATTGAAGAGTTTCAACTGACTGATATTAGTCGTGCGGCAGCAGAGGTTCTATTTTACAATAATGCACCCTGTGAGTGAGCAATATGAGGCAATTAGCAATTATTTGACAGAAAAAGGCTTCGGTAATCCTTCGGTACTTCCTCGGGGCCGCTTCGGTATTTCTTCGGAACCGCTTCGGATCAACCTCGCTGGCAGCGAGGTTGATCCGAAGAAGGTCCCTGTTTGCTAGTGAGCGGGGCCTTTTTTGGCTGGGAAGGGGTAGGTGCGCTATTTCGTTACTATTTTGATAAATAGGAAAGGAGGGTGCGGGTCTTCAACCTGCTAATTCATCCAGTATATAATACGTGAATTGAAAATCAGCGATGCTATATCCGATTATCGCTAAAAGTATCCTTAGCATGGTGTATAGCAATTTCAGAATTTGCCATTAATACTTCTCATTCAATTTCAGGCAAGGTTCATTGTACCACTGTGAATGACTTGAACTATAAAGAGTAACTAATGAGCTATGGGGAATAGTATAGCACTGTTGGCAGGTGTATGTTTGCATATAATCAAAAACTAACGCCATGATATTATTCTTATCCATTTTGAGCTTAATGTTCTCAGTTGAACAACAACTGGTAGAGGAGCTGACCTTTGAAATGCCACCCAATGATATTTCGATTGTAGAGGTAGTCGATTACTTTGATTAGTGATAATTGGGGAGTGTTTATGAAGTTTAGAACAAACTCAGGGACTATTGGTAGTTAACAGTCCCTGAAGTTTCATGAAATTTATGGTAATGGCATGCCTTCAACCCAAGGGCCATCATTTGCCAATAACAGTTGCATTATTTGTTTAAAATCAGATTCTACCATTTGCTTAACCCTGTCTTTTACCTCTGCCAAAGCGTTTTGGGCATAAGCCAGGTTTTGTTTCTGGGTAGCTGTTGGTCCATAGGTATTGTTAGCAATGTTTATTGAAGCAGCCTGTATGCGACTGGTGATGGTTGGTGACGTTTTTTCACCAATCAGGTTTTTAGCGGCATTACCATTCATCTTTTTATCCAAATCAAATAATTCCTGCTTCAGGTTATACAGCCTGTTGTCCAGTTCACCAGCAGTCAGTTTTGAGTTTTGAAGTGATAACTCGAAGGCTTTAATTTGTTTGAATGCCGTATTGATGCTGCTATTTACCGCACTTATTTCCTTTTGCGTCTTTTGTAAGACCGTAATATAATCATCAATTTCGTTTTCAGATTGAGGTTTCAGATAGCCTTTATAGAGCGGCACCACTTCAAAGTTGATATCAGCTGTTAATTGACTGATCATTCCATTTTCCTCTTTATTTAGCGAAGCTTTATATGTGCCTGAAGGTACCAGGTAACCCAGACTGTTACCATTGTTTTTATGACCCGGAGTGATGGTGTTAACGGGTGCATAACGCAGATCCCAGGCCAGACGATGAAAACCCTTACCCGTTTGTGCGCTTAATCGCCTGATTACATCACCTTTTTCATCCTTGATGGTCAGCCATATTTTAATGGTGTCTTGCCTGTGCTCTTTTTCCAGCTGTTCCCAACCAGGGAATGTTACGGCTTCACCATTTTCAATGGCGTTCTTTTCTTCCTTTTGTCGCAATTGACTCATTAACAAATAATCATCCTTTAGATAGTAAGTGAAAACGGCACCAAAATCAGGGTTGGGGGATGAGAAGAATCCAGCTCCTTGCGAGCCTTTGCCTCTCATGGTCATACCTGGACGAGGAATGTACTTTAATGCTTTGCGGGCAGGGAAGAGGGTCGCTTCTGAATTCAGCTGCTCTTCACTAATGTTTCGCAATGCCGAATAGTCATCCAAAACAAAAAAGCCACGACCAAATGATGCTGCCACCAAATCATTTTCACGTCGTTGTATGGCTAAGTCTCTGAAGGATATAGTCGGAACCCCTCCTTTTAGTCGTATCCAGTTGGAACCACCGTCAATGGTAAAGTAAAGGCCAAATTCAGTACCAATAAAGCATAAGTTAGCATTAACATGATCCTGAACAAATCGCCAAACCAAAGTCTTTTGAGGAAGGTTCCCCGTTATTGCTTTCCATGATTGTCCTTTATTTGTACTTTTTAAAAGGTAGGGTTTAAAATCTCCAAATTTGTGGTTGTCGAGCGAAATATATACAGTATTGACATCATGCAAGTCAGCTTTAATATCATTTACAAAGGCCGTTTCTGGTACATCAGGTAATTTACCAACCGAAATAGTGCGCCAGTTTGCGCCGCCATCTTCAGTTATACTTATTTGGCCATCGTCGGTACCTGCATAAATGAGGCCTTCCTGCAGAGGAGATTCAGCTAAGGAGGTTATTGTATTATAGGTCGACATCGCATAAAAGTCCCAGGCATTATCCCAACTTTGTGTGCTGCCCATTATTGGTAAGCTCAAACGTTCTTCGTTCCTGGTCAAATCACCAGATATCACCTTCCAGCTATCGCCACGATCATCGGAACGCCATATTCGTTGAGATGCAAAATATAAACGGGTTGACTGATGTGGACTGACGAGTATGGGGGCATCCCAATTGTATCGCTCAAAAGGATCGTTTTCGAGAGCCTGGGGTTGGATATGTACAATTTCTCCGGTCGTTTTATCAACACGTACCAGGTTACCTTCCTGCCATTCGTTATAAATAATGTTGGGATTACCGGGTTCTGTTGCAGGCTGGTGTCCATCGGCAAACAAGGTTAGATACCAGTCGGCGTTGGTAATACCATTGGCTTTATCGGTGCGCGACGGACCTCCTTGCGTATTATTATCTTGCGTACCACCATAGATGTGATAAAACGGTTCGGCATCGTCGACTGCTACTTTGTAAAATTGCGTAACTGGCAGATTAGAAACATATTTCCAGTTGCGGGTTGCATCAAATGTTTCATAAAGACCTCCATCTGTACCTACCAGCAAATAATCGGGGTCGTTTTTCTTAAAAGCAATGGCATGATTGTCGGAGTGCTTATGTTCTTCACTCATGCGTTTAAAGGTTTTACCTCCATCGCTTGATATTTGCATTCTCACATCGACCAGGTAAAGTTTATCAAATTGATGCGGACAAGCATATAACTCCTGATAATAATGAGGTCCGGTAGCACCCGAAACAGCATTGGACATTTTTACCCATGATTCGCCCTTGTTGCTTGAGCGGAATACACCACCATTGCGATGATTCAGCTCGATGGCGGCATACACCACATCGGGCTGTTGTGGTGATATGGCCATTCCTATTTTTGCCATGTTACCGGATGGCAGTCCCTTAGAAAGTTTTTTCCAATTAACACCACCATCATCGGACCGATAGATGGCCGTTCCGGGACCTCCACCCATATAAGCTGCTACATTTCTGTGATGTTGCCAGGTCGCGGCATACAGGACATTGGGGTTACGGGGATCAATTAACAGATCAGTGGCGCCAACCCACTCATTATTACCTAAGGTTTGTTGCCAGGTCTGACCACCATCTGTGGATTTGTAAATACCACGTTCGCCACCTTTGTTCCAAAGCGGTCCCTGAGCTGCCACCCATATAACTCTTGAGTCATTAGGATGTACAATGATTTTACTGATGTGTTGCGATTCATGAAGGCCCATATTGGTCCAGCTGGCCCCGTCATCGTCACTTTTGTATATGCCATCACCAAAACCAACATGACGTCCGCCAACATTCTCGCCGGTGCCCAACCAGATGGTATGGTGATTATTCGGATCGATGGTAATGCATCCGGTTGAATATACTTTTTGATTGTCAAAAATTGGTTGCCAGGTAGTACCGGCATTTTCAGTTTTCCAAACGCCACCTGAACCAACAGCTACATACCAGGTGTTTTCTTTTTGGGGATGGATTACAACATCGGCTATGCGTCCTGACATTAAAGCCGGACCTATGCTACGAAGTTTAAGTCCTTCAAATGTTGTGTCATTTAATAAGGTTTGTGCTGTTAGCGAGCAGGTGAGAATTAACAGCATGAAAGGCAGGACGAATCCTTTTTTTCTAATTCTTTTCATGGTTGTGTATTGTATGTGAGTGATAAAGTATAGTAAATATAGTTTAAATTTAATTGATAAACAGTGGCTTGAGAATGATAAGTTCAATTTGTAATGCCCGGGTGCATAAAAAAAGCCCCGCATTCAATAACATGAAGCGGGGCGTTTAACTATTGACCTGAGTTCGATATTAAGTTTCGAACCAGTCTATTTATACACAAACTTACGGTAAATCTAAATCTACATTATTACGATAATCGCCTAACAGGTGTTCCGAGAAATGATACCAGATCATCTTTTCAAAATAAGGCGAATATTGTGAAAAACCATGTCGCACATTGGGGATAATCATAAAGTCGAAACGCTTACGGGCGTCCATTAATGCCTGCACAACGCGCATGGTATTAGCGGGATGCACATTGTTGTCAATCTCTCCGTGAACAAGCATTAAGTGACCTTTTAGGTTCCTGGCAATAGAAGGATTCGTAGGTATTTTACTCTTGAAGGTTATTTCGTATTCATCTTCCGGATTATCAACCTTAACAGAATCTTTTACCTCTTCTTTCTTTTTTATCTTCTTCTTTACTTCTTTGACGCCATGGTGTGTTTCACCCCACCATTTGTTATAAATGTTGTTATCATGGTTACCGGCTGATGATACGGCAGCTTTATAAAAATCAGGATAAGCAAACATGGCTGCTGTTGACATAAAACCACCGCCACTGTGACCAAAAATACCAACACGATTGATATCTATGTAATCGTAGCGGTTAGCCAGTTGCTGCAGTGCAAACATATCATCTTTTAAAGCATAGTCGCGGAGGTTATCATAGCCATAGGTATGGTAGTATTTATGGCGTTTGGGGCTTCCGCCGCGGTGACCAACCGATACCACCACAAAACCCAGTTGGGCCAGTGCGGTATTATAGCGCGCTGTGACAGTAAAATCTCTTACCACCGCTTCGGTTTGCGGTCCGGGGTATACATACGAAATGACCGGGTATTTTTTAGTGGAATCAAAATCAAATGGTTTCCAGATAACGCCATGAAGATTGGTAACACCATCATCTGCTTTCACAATGAATTTCTCAGGGAAATGCCAGCCCAGCTCTTTAACACGTGCCAGATCCATTGTTTCCAGTTCCATGATCACCGCACCGCTTTTATCGCGGACAACAGCTTTGGGTGCCAGGTCTACGCGCGAGTAGTTATTTACAAAGTAATTGGCATGCTTATCGGTTTTAGGCATGCTAAAATGATGATTGGCCTCTTCGGGTGTTATGATGCGTCCGTTGCTGCCATCAAAGTTGATGCTGTAGTATATGTTATAATACGGGTCAAATCCTTTTTCTTTACCATAGGCAGGGTAGTAGATTGTGTTGGCAACCGTATCTATACGTGCAACCTGTCCCACCACATAGTTGCCTTTGGTAATCTGGTTTTTAAGGTTACCATCGGCATCGTAACGGTATAGTTGTCCCCAACCTGTGCGCTCTGACCACCAGATCAGTTCACGACCTTCGTCTATGACATGCAACTGGTTCATCTGGTCGTTGAAGTAAGGCTTTGATTTCTCACTGAACAAGGATTTAACCTCACCTGTATTGGTATTGACTTTAACTACCTCCAGTTCATCGCATGTCCGTTTTTTACGTATCACAAATAAGTTATCCGATTTTTTTGACGGACGGTATGTACGGATGCTTTGATCTTTCCATTTACTCAAATCCGGTTTTGTCCATTCCGTTGATGCGATATCGTATATTGCCAGGTGCGGAATGCCAATGTGCTCATCTCCGGGCATAGCATATTTATAAGTTTCAACAGTCGGGCGTGGATTGGCTACAGAGTTAATAACAGCCATCTCCTTTACTTTGCGCGTATCGTATCGAACCGTGTAAAATTTCTTCTCATCTTTAAACCAGTATACCCATGCTTTCAGGCGTTTGTCAGATGTGGTGTCGCCACCTTTGCTCTGATAGCTGAACCAGCGCTCACCATCAGTGGTTAGTTGTGTCTCTGTACTGTCTTTGTCATCGGCACGCATCATATATAAGTTGTGCTGACGTGCAAAAACGATGTAAGTACTGTCGGGCGAGTAGCTCTTCCAATTGTGTTTGGTTTCCTTTTTAACGGTATCGATTTTACTCACCCATTTGGTCTGCATATTGTATTTAAACTTCAAATTGTCCATTTCAAAGGTAAAGCTCGATTTGCTGTTCTTCTCAAACTCTATCTTTTTAATGGGTAAGTTGTTTACATTGTAAGGTTTATGAGTAATGGCCGTTACTTTGGAGGCCAAATCATTATTGTCAAAAAGTGGTTGCTTCGATCGCTTGTCAGGATCAACAAACCAATAAAAGTTACCGTCGGAAGTTTTATAACTGTACCAAAACAAGTGGCTGTTTTCAATCCAGTTAGGATTTACCCGGCTTGAGCCGATGTATTTCTGCACATTACTTTTGGTGAATTTATTGGCCAGTTCAAAGTTGGCCTTTTGTGCAGTTGTTGAAAATGTTGCTATTAGTAAAATGCCCAATAACAATAATAAGTGTTTCTTCATATGATTCTGATTAATGCGTGAATGACGAAAATACAGATTCTTTTTGTATTCATTTATGATATTTCTTTCGTTTCCTTTTGATGGGCTTATATTTTTAATAAAACCCTCTTTTTAAACTGATAATGGGTGTTCGATACCGGACATGATATTGCCCCAATCCGAACGAAGAAGACCCGGTAATAAGTCTGTTTTCAGATATAAATTGCTGAATATTATATTTATAACGAAATAGGTATACTTGTTGCTTAAATAGGCGCAATTCCAAGTAAAACCTAAACATTATGAAATTAACCAAACAAACGATCATTGTCTTTCTTGTGTCCCTGTCTCTCATATCAATGGAAATAATCTGGTCCAGAGTGTTTTCAGCAGAGTACTTCTACACATTTGCATTTTTGGTTCTTAGCATTAGTATTTTAGGATTGGGCTTGGGTGCTTTAAGCGTAAGGTTAAGCAAGCGCCTCGCCGCCAAAGAAAGTTTTGGCTGTTTGTTAAGCTTGACAGGCTTGTTAATGCTGGTGGGTCCACCAGCTGTCTTGTACCTGCAATTGGATTTCTCCCAGTTGTTAAGTAATCACATGATGTTACTTAATCTATTGGCTGCTATTGTTATATTGGGTAGTTCATTCTTTACCGGAGGAATGGTCATAAGTGGTATTTTCAGAAAATCGCATGAATCAATGCCACAATTGTATATGGGCGATTTAATAGGAGCTGCACTGGGTGTGGTATTCGCAGTATTGTTAATGAATACCATAGGTACTGATAAGGCAGCTTTACTGGTTGCCTTCCCTGTTTTTGCAGCATCACTGCTTTCATTCACTAACTGGTTCAGATTGATTCCGCTGTTATTACTTCTATCCAGCTTTGTGGTGTTGCCAAAGAGTTCAGTTATTTTGAAAAGTGCAAAGAAAGACCGGGCTGAAGTGATTTATTCACATTGGGATGCCATGGCGCGTTTAAAAGTTTACAAGTATAGTGACGATTATTGGGGATTAAACATCGATAACGCCGCCAATTCGCCTGTTATAGCTTTTGATGGTGATTTTGACCGGCCCGATTCTTTAAAGATCCCTTTTTCAATCCCTGCGACAAAGCTGACTGATCGTTTTGATAATTGTCGCTTTTTATCACTTGGAGCCGGCGGTGGCGGTGATGTTTTAATGGCTTTACAAGATGGGGCAACAGAAGTTCATGCCGTTGAGGTGAATCCATCCATCAACAAGATGATGACAGATGGTTTCCTGCAGGAATTTTCAGGCGATATATACAATGATGACAGGGTAAGGGTGGTGAGTGAAGACGCCAGGGCTTATGTAAGGCGGTTTGAGAATTATTTTGATGTTATTTATTCATTAAGCTCCAATAGTTTTGCGGCCCTGGCTTCAGGTTCATTTGCGCTGGCAGAGAATTATTTATTTACCACTGAAGCCTTTCAGGATTATTATAAAGCCTTGTCGGGTGATGGTTATTTGTTAATGGAGCACCAGTTTTATGTGCCACGTATGGTGTCAGAAATATTAGAAGCTTTGGAAAAGGAGGGGGTTAAAAATCCTAAGGCACACATTGCAGTCTATCATTTACCAACCATGCGACGTCATCTGATATTATTGGCTAAAAAGCCACTGGATGATGCGACCATCGCCACTGCTGTACATGAAACCAATGCTGAGAATTACGCTTTCTTCAGGCAGTTATATCCCGCTGCCGATTCGGTTAAAGGCAACCGGATTAATCAGATCATTGAAAATGGCTGGCAAGAAGCACAGTTAACAGCATCGACCAACTTATCACCTTGCAACGATAACAGACCATTTACCGGGCAGTTAGGCTTGATGAAGAACTTCTCAATGGAACGCATTAAAAAGAAACTGATGCCATACGAGTTTCAGGGCTTTCCCTTATCCATCGTTATAGTATTGGTGATTTTGGCTATAGTGACGGTAATAGTGCTCCCACTTAACTTTTTACCGTATTTAAAGTCGGGTATTAAGTTCAAGGCTGCCGGCTGGTTATACTTCTTTGCCATTGGAGTGGGTTTTATGGCCGTTGAGGTGATATTGATCCAGCAGTATACATTGTTTATCGGCTCATCGTCTTACAATATTAAGACGGTTTAATTTATTGAATCATAGTGCATTAACTAATTGCATTAGTCAAATATGTGTTTAACAATAATGCGTATAAAGAGTAGCTTGAAGGAGAAGGAGCTGCTGAACCTGGCAGTTCTCATCCCTTAACAGAAGCAGATCAGTTCAAATGGTCACACATCCTCTCCTGGAGGAGAGGACAGAGGTGAGGTGTTTATAACGGGCTGTAAATATTGGTATTCTGTTTGACGATGCATCTCTTTTCGAACATACTCGTGGGCGACGCCCCCTTTTTTTGATGTTTAAGACCTTCAGTCTTTATGCAGATTGAAGAGTTTCAACTGACTGATATTAGTCGTGCGGCAGCAGAGGTTCTATTTTACAATAATGCACCCTGTGAGTGAGCAATATGAGGCAATTAGCAATTATTTGACAGAAAAAGGCTTCGGTAATCCTTCGGTACTTCCTCGGGGCCGCTTCGGTATTTCTTCGGAACCGCTTCGGATCAACCTCGCTGGCAGCGAGGTTGATCCGAAGAAGGTCCCTGTTTGCTAGTGAGCGGGGCCTTTTTTGGCTGGGAAGGGGTAGGTGCGCTATTTCGTTACTATTTTGATAAATAGGAAAGGAGGGTGCGGGTCTTCAACCTGCTAATTCATCCAGTATATAATACGTGAATTGAAAATCAGCGATGCTATATCCGATTATCGCTAAAAGTATCCTTAGCATGGTGTATAGCAATTTCAGAATTTGCCATTAATACTTCTCATTCAATTTCAGGCAAGGTTCATTGTACCACTGTGAATGACTTGAACTATAAAGAGTAACTAATGAGCTATGGGGAATAGTATAGCACTGTTGGCAGGTGTATGTTTGCATATAATCAAAAACTAACGCCATGATATTATTCTTATCCATTTTGAGCTTAATGTTCTCAGTTGAACAACAACTGGTAGAGGAGCTGACCTTTGAAATGCCACCCAATGATATTTCGATTGTAGAGGTAGTCGATTACTTTGATTAGTGATAATTGGGGAGTGTTTATGAAGTTTAGAACAAACTCAGGGACTATTGGTAGTTAACAGTCCCTGAAGTTTCATGAAATTTATGGTAATGGCATGCCTTCAACCCAAGGGCCATCATTTGCCAATAACAGTTGCATTATTTGTTTAAAATCAGATTCTACCATTTGCTTAACCCTGTCTTTTACCTCTGCCAAAGCGTTTTGGGCATAAGCCAGGTTTTGTTTCTGGGTAGCTGTTGGTCCATAGGTATTGTTAGCAATGTTTATTGAAGCAGCCTGTATGCGACTGGTGATGGTTGGTGACGTTTTTTCACCAATCAGGTTTTTAGCGGCATTACCATTCATCTTTTTATCCAAATCAAATAATTCCTGCTTCAGGTTATACAGCCTGTTGTCCAGTTCACCAGCAGTCAGTTTTGAGTTTTGAAGTGATAACTCGAAGGCTTTAATTTGTTTGAATGCCGTATTGATGCTGCTATTTACCGCACTTATTTCCTTTTGCGTCTTTTGTAAGACCGTAATATAATCATCAATTTCGTTTTCAGATTGAGGTTTCAGATAGCCTTTATAGAGCGGCACCACTTCAAAGTTGATATCAGCTGTTAATTGACTGATCATTCCATTTTCCTCTTTATTTAGCGAAGCTTTATATGTGCCTGAAGGTACCAGGTAACCCAGACTGTTACCATTGTTTTTATGACCCGGAGTGATGGTGTTAACGGGTGCATAACGCAGATCCCAGGCCAGACGATGAAAACCCTTACCCGTTTGTGCGCTTAATCGCCTGATTACATCACCTTTTTCATCCTTGATGGTCAGCCATATTTTAATGGTGTCTTGCC
The DNA here is from genome assembly GCF_050589845.1 of Carboxylicivirga agarovorans. NCBI lineage: Bacteria > Pseudomonadati > Bacteroidota > Bacteroidia > Marinilabiliales > Marinilabiliaceae > Carboxylicivirga > Carboxylicivirga agarovorans. The sequence goes on from NZ_JBNGPA010000011.1 coordinate 10,879, forward strand.
TGTGCTCTTTTTCCAGCTGTTCCCAACCAGGGAATGTTACGGCTTCACCATTTTCAATGGCGTTCTTTTCTTCCTTTTGTCGCAATTGACTCATTAACAAATAATCATCCTTTAGATAGTAAGTGAAAACGGCACCAAAATCAGGGTTGGGGGATGAGAAGAATCCAGCTCCTTGCGAGCCTTTGCCTCTCATGGTCATACCTGGACGAGGAATGTACTTTAATGCTTTGCGGGCAGGGAAGAGGGTCGCTTCTGAATTCAGCTGCTCTTCACTAATGTTTCGCAATGCCGAATAGTCATCCAAAACAAAAAAGCCACGACCAAATGATGCTGCCACCAAATCATTTTCACGTCGTTGTATGGCTAAGTCTCTGAAGGATATAGTCGGAACCCCTCCTTTTAGTCGTATCCAGTTGGAACCACCGTCAATGGTAAAGTAAAGGCCAAATTCAGTACCAATAAAGCATAAGTTAGCATTAACATGATCCTGAACAAATCGCCAAACCAAAGTCTTTTGAGGAAGGTTCCCCGTTATTGCTTTCCATGATTGTCCTTTATTTGTACTTTTTAAAAGGTAGGGTTTAAAATCTCCAAATTTGTGGTTGTCGAGCGAAATATATACAGTATTGACATCATGCAAGTCAGCTTTAATATCATTTACAAAGGCCGTTTCTGGTACATCAGGTAATTTACCAACCGAAATAGTGCGCCAGTTTGCGCCGCCATCTTCAGTTATACTTATTTGGCCATCGTCGGTACCTGCATAAATGAGGCCTTCCTGCAGAGGAGATTCAGCTAAGGAGGTTATTGTATTATAGGTCGACATCGCATAAAAGTCCCAGGCATTATCCCAACTTTGTGTGCTGCCCATTATTGGTAAGCTCAAACGTTCTTCGTTCCTGGTCAAATCACCAGATATCACCTTCCAGCTATCGCCACGATCATCGGAACGCCATATTCGTTGAGATGCAAAATATAAACGGGTTGACTGATGTGGACTGACGAGTATGGGGGCATCCCAATTGTATCGCTCAAAAGGATCGTTTTCGAGAGCCTGGGGTTGGATATGTACAATTTCTCCGGTCGTTTTATCAACACGTACCAGGTTACCTTCCTGCCATTCGTTATAAATAATGTTGGGATTACCGGGTTCTGTTGCAGGCTGGTGTCCATCGGCAAACAAGGTTAGATACCAGTCGGCGTTGGTAATACCATTGGCTTTATCGGTGCGCGACGGACCTCCTTGCGTATTATTATCTTGCGTACCACCATAGATGTGATAAAACGGTTCGGCATCGTCGACTGCTACTTTGTAAAATTGCGTAACTGGCAGATTAGAAACATATTTCCAGTTGCGGGTTGCATCAAATGTTTCATAAAGACCTCCATCTGTACCTACCAGCAAATAATCGGGGTCGTTTTTCTTAAAAGCAATGGCATGATTGTCGGAGTGCTTATGTTCTTCACTCATGCGTTTAAAGGTTTTACCTCCATCGCTTGATATTTGCATTCTCACATCGACCAGGTAAAGTTTATCAAATTGATGCGGACAAGCATATAACTCCTGATAATAATGAGGTCCGGTAGCACCCGAAACAGCATTGGACATTTTTACCCATGATTCGCCCTTGTTGCTTGAGCGGAATACACCACCATTGCGATGATTCAGCTCGATGGCGGCATACACCACATCGGGCTGTTGTGGTGATATGGCCATTCCTATTTTTGCCATGTTACCGGATGGCAGTCCCTTAGAAAGTTTTTTCCAATTAACACCACCATCATCGGACCGATAGATGGCCGTTCCGGGACCTCCACCCATATAAGCTGCTACATTTCTGTGATGTTGCCAGGTCGCGGCATACAGGACATTGGGGTTACGGGGATCAATTAACAGATCAGTGGCGCCAACCCACTCATTATTACCTAAGGTTTGTTGCCAGGTCTGACCACCATCTGTGGATTTGTAAATACCACGTTCGCCACCTTTGTTCCAAAGCGGTCCCTGAGCTGCCACCCATATAACTCTTGAGTCATTAGGATGTACAATGATTTTACTGATGTGTTGCGATTCATGAAGGCCCATATTGGTCCAGCTGGCCCCGTCATCGTCACTTTTGTATATGCCATCACCAAAACCAACATGACGTCCGCCAACATTCTCGCCGGTGCCCAACCAGATGGTATGGTGATTATTCGGATCGATGGTAATGCATCCGGTTGAATATACTTTTTGATTGTCAAAAATTGGTTGCCAGGTAGTACCGGCATTTTCAGTTTTCCAAACGCCACCTGAACCAACAGCTACATACCAGGTGTTTTCTTTTTGGGGATGGATTACAACATCGGCTATGCGTCCTGACATTAAAGCCGGACCTATGCTACGAAGTTTAAGTCCTTCAAATGTTGTGTCATTTAATAAGGTTTGTGCTGTTAGCGAGCAGGTGAGAATTAACAGCATGAAAGGCAGGACGAATCCTTTTTTTCTAATTCTTTTCATGGTTGTGTATTGTATGTGAGTGATAAAGTATAGTAAATATAGTTTAAATTTAATTGATAAACAGTGGCTTGAGAATGATAAGTTCAATTTGTAATGCCCGGGTGCATAAAAAAAGCCCCGCATTCAATAACATGAAGCGGGGCGTTTAACTATTGACCTGAGTTCGATATTAAGTTTCGAACCAGTCTATTTATACACAAACTTACGGTAAATCTAAATCTACATTATTACGATAATCGCCTAACAGGTGTTCCGAGAAATGATACCAGATCATCTTTTCAAAATAAGGCGAATATTGTGAAAAACCATGTCGCACATTGGGGATAATCATAAAGTCGAAACGCTTACGGGCGTCCATTAATGCCTGCACAACGCGCATGGTATTAGCGGGATGCACATTGTTGTCAATCTCTCCGTGAACAAGCATTAAGTGACCTTTTAGGTTCCTGGCAATAGAAGGATTCGTAGGTATTTTACTCTTGAAGGTTATTTCGTATTCATCTTCCGGATTATCAACCTTAACAGAATCTTTTACCTCTTCTTTCTTTTTTATCTTCTTCTTTACTTCTTTGACGCCATGGTGTGTTTCACCCCACCATTTGTTATAAATGTTGTTATCATGGTTACCGGCTGATGATACGGCAGCTTTATAAAAATCAGGATAAGCAAACATGGCTGCTGTTGACATAAAACCACCGCCACTGTGACCAAAAATACCAACACGATTGATATCTATGTAATCGTAGCGGTTAGCCAGTTGCTGCAGTGCAAACATATCATCTTTTAAAGCATAGTCGCGGAGGTTATCATAGCCATAGGTATGGTAGTATTTATGGCGTTTGGGGCTTCCGCCGCGGTGACCAACCGATACCACCACAAAACCCAGTTGGGCCAGTGCGGTATTATAGCGCGCTGTGACAGTAAAATCTCTTACCACCGCTTCGGTTTGCGGTCCGGGGTATACATACGAAATGACCGGGTATTTTTTAGTGGAATCAAAATCAAATGGTTTCCAGATAACGCCATGAAGATTGGTAACACCATCATCTGCTTTCACAATGAATTTCTCAGGGAAATGCCAGCCCAGCTCTTTAACACGTGCCAGATCCATTGTTTCCAGTTCCATGATCACCGCACCGCTTTTATCGCGGACAACAGCTTTGGGTGCCAGGTCTACGCGCGAGTAGTTATTTACAAAGTAATTGGCATGCTTATCGGTTTTAGGCATGCTAAAATGATGATTGGCCTCTTCGGGTGTTATGATGCGTCCGTTGCTGCCATCAAAGTTGATGCTGTAGTATATGTTATAATACGGGTCAAATCCTTTTTCTTTACCATAGGCAGGGTAGTAGATTGTGTTGGCAACCGTATCTATACGTGCAACCTGTCCCACCACATAGTTGCCTTTGGTAATCTGGTTTTTAAGGTTACCATCGGCATCGTAACGGTATAGTTGTCCCCAACCTGTGCGCTCTGACCACCAGATCAGTTCACGACCTTCGTCTATGACATGCAACTGGTTCATCTGGTCGTTGAAGTAAGGCTTTGATTTCTCACTGAACAAGGATTTAACCTCACCTGTATTGGTATTGACTTTAACTACCTCCAGTTCATCGCATGTCCGTTTTTTACGTATCACAAATAAGTTATCCGATTTTTTTGACGGACGGTATGTACGGATGCTTTGATCTTTCCATTTACTCAAATCCGGTTTTGTCCATTCCGTTGATGCGATATCGTATATTGCCAGGTGCGGAATGCCAATGTGCTCATCTCCGGGCATAGCATATTTATAAGTTTCAACAGTCGGGCGTGGATTGGCTACAGAGTTAATAACAGCCATCTCCTTTACTTTGCGCGTATCGTATCGAACCGTGTAAAATTTCTTCTCATCTTTAAACCAGTATACCCATGCTTTCAGGCGTTTGTCAGATGTGGTGTCGCCACCTTTGCTCTGATAGCTGAACCAGCGCTCACCATCAGTGGTTAGTTGTGTCTCTGTACTGTCTTTGTCATCGGCACGCATCATATATAAGTTGTGCTGACGTGCAAAAACGATGTAAGTACTGTCGGGCGAGTAGCTCTTCCAATTGTGTTTGGTTTCCTTTTTAACGGTATCGATTTTACTCACCCATTTGGTCTGCATATTGTATTTAAACTTCAAATTGTCCATTTCAAAGGTAAAGCTCGATTTGCTGTTCTTCTCAAACTCTATCTTTTTAATGGGTAAGTTGTTTACATTGTAAGGTTTATGAGTAATGGCCGTTACTTTGGAGGCCAAATCATTATTGTCAAAAAGTGGTTGCTTCGATCGCTTGTCAGGATCAACAAACCAATAAAAGTTACCGTCGGAAGTTTTATAACTGTACCAAAACAAGTGGCTGTTTTCAATCCAGTTAGGATTTACCCGGCTTGAGCCGATGTATTTCTGCACATTACTTTTGGTGAATTTATTGGCCAGTTCAAAGTTGGCCTTTTGTGCAGTTGTTGAAAATGTTGCTATTAGTAAAATGCCCAATAACAATAATAAGTGTTTCTTCATATGATTCTGATTAATGCGTGAATGACGAAAATACAGATTCTTTTTGTATTCATTTATGATATTTCTTTCGTTTCCTTTTGATGGGCTTATATTTTTAATAAAACCCTCTTTTTAAACTGATAATGGGTGTTCGATACCGGACATGATATTGCCCCAATCCGAACGAAGAAGACCCGGTAATAAGTCTGTTTTCAGATATAAATTGCTGAATATTATATTTATAACGAAATAGGTATACTTGTTGCTTAAATAGGCGCAATTCCAAGTAAAACCTAAACATTATGAAATTAACCAAACAAACGATCATTGTCTTTCTTGTGTCCCTGTCTCTCATATCAATGGAAATAATCTGGTCCAGAGTGTTTTCAGCAGAGTACTTCTACACATTTGCATTTTTGGTTCTTAGCATTAGTATTTTAGGATTGGGCTTGGGTGCTTTAAGCGTAAGGTTAAGCAAGCGCCTCGCCGCCAAAGAAAGTTTTGGCTGTTTGTTAAGCTTGACAGGCTTGTTAATGCTGGTGGGTCCACCAGCTGTCTTGTACCTGCAATTGGATTTCTCCCAGTTGTTAAGTAATCACATGATGTTACTTAATCTATTGGCTGCTATTGTTATATTGGGTAGTTCATTCTTTACCGGAGGAATGGTCATAAGTGGTATTTTCAGAAAATCGCATGAATCAATGCCACAATTGTATATGGGCGATTTAATAGGAGCTGCACTGGGTGTGGTATTCGCAGTATTGTTAATGAATACCATAGGTACTGATAAGGCAGCTTTACTGGTTGCCTTCCCTGTTTTTGCAGCATCACTGCTTTCATTCACTAACTGGTTCAGATTGATTCCGCTGTTATTACTTCTATCCAGCTTTGTGGTGTTGCCAAAGAGTTCAGTTATTTTGAAAAGTGCAAAGAAAGACCGGGCTGAAGTGATTTATTCACATTGGGATGCCATGGCGCGTTTAAAAGTTTACAAGTATAGTGACGATTATTGGGGATTAAACATCGATAACGCCGCCAATTCGCCTGTTATAGCTTTTGATGGTGATTTTGACCGGCCCGATTCTTTAAAGATCCCTTTTTCAATCCCTGCGACAAAGCTGACTGATCGTTTTGATAATTGTCGCTTTTTATCACTTGGAGCCGGCGGTGGCGGTGATGTTTTAATGGCTTTACAAGATGGGGCAACAGAAGTTCATGCCGTTGAGGTGAATCCATCCATCAACAAGATGATGACAGATGGTTTCCTGCAGGAATTTTCAGGCGATATATACAATGATGACAGGGTAAGGGTGGTGAGTGAAGACGCCAGGGCTTATGTAAGGCGGTTTGAGAATTATTTTGATGTTATTTATTCATTAAGCTCCAATAGTTTTGCGGCCCTGGCTTCAGGTTCATTTGCGCTGGCAGAGAATTATTTATTTACCACTGAAGCCTTTCAGGATTATTATAAAGCCTTGTCGGGTGATGGTTATTTGTTAATGGAGCACCAGTTTTATGTGCCACGTATGGTGTCAGAAATATTAGAAGCTTTGGAAAAGGAGGGGGTTAAAAATCCTAAGGCACACATTGCAGTCTATCATTTACCAACCATGCGACGTCATCTGATATTATTGGCTAAAAAGCCACTGGATGATGCGACCATCGCCACTGCTGTACATGAAACCAATGCTGAGAATTACGCTTTCTTCAGGCAGTTATATCCCGCTGCCGATTCGGTTAAAGGCAACCGGATTAATCAGATCATTGAAAATGGCTGGCAAGAAGCACAGTTAACAGCATCGACCAACTTATCACCTTGCAACGATAACAGACCATTTACCGGGCAGTTAGGCTTGATGAAGAACTTCTCAATGGAACGCATTAAAAAGAAACTGATGCCATACGAGTTTCAGGGCTTTCCCTTATCCATCGTTATAGTATTGGTGATTTTGGCTATAGTGACGGTAATAGTGCTCCCACTTAACTTTTTACCGTATTTAAAGTCGGGTATTAAGTTCAAGGCTGCCGGCTGGTTATACTTCTTTGCCATTGGAGTGGGTTTTATGGCCGTTGAGGTGATATTGATCCAGCAGTATACATTGTTTATCGGCTCATCGTCTTACACCTTTATGACATTGCTGTTTGTGTTGCTGGCAAGCTCTGGACTGGGTAGTTTTTTCAGTAAGCGTTTTAAAAGCAATACGCCATTTATTTTTATTGCAGCCTGGCTGTTATTCAATGTCGTATTCTTTTCATTGGTGGTTTCCGTTTTCGGTGGATTAAGCCTTTTCTGGCGAATAGCAATCACATGCATCATGGTTGGTCCCCTGGGTTTTTTCATGGGAATGCCTTTTGTTAAGGGAAGTGCCAGATCGGGAGAATTGGTTGACTGGGGCTTTGCCATTAATGGTGCGGCATCGGTTATTGGCAGTACCCTTGTGTTACTACCTGTTTTCCTCTGGGGATTTAACTATGGTTTGTTAATGGCCGGCTTATTTTACCTGTTGGCATGGTGGTTACTTGGCAGGTCATTTACTTTCAATTCTAAGTAAATAAGCTTTTCTTTAAGTAAAGAATAAAATAGAGAACGTATGAAACAAAGAGCCTTAACACGAGAAGATATTAAAGAATTGCGTTATCAGTGCAGAATGGGATACATTATCCCCTTCTTTATATCAATAGTAGGGTCAGCCATCGTGATAACCCTTTTTGAAATCCATATAAATCAGGCTGCCGCTTTTGATTACGGCACCAATGCTTTGCTGGTTACTGTTGTAGCACTGATAGCTGTGCTGGTGAGCTATTATATGAATCATAAGTACTATGGAGATATCAGCAATAATTATAAAATAGCACAGACTAAAGTGCTGGAACGAAAGGTGCGTAAAAAGGATTTTGAGGCAGGTAGCGGCAATGCCACAACAATGCCTCATAAGCGAAGCATGAAATCATTCACGCGTTACGATTTTATTATCGATAACACGGTTTACAGGGTGGATAAGCAACTATTTAATACTTGCCATGACGGCGATAAGGTATTATTTTACTATGCACCTAAAAGCAAATATTTATTAAGCATGGCTAAAGCATAGCCAAAATTGAAAGAGAGTTTATGAAATTACCCATTTACCAGATAGATGCTTTTACAGAAGAGATATACGGTGGAAATCCCGCTTGTGTTGTGCCATTACAGGATTGGTTGCCCGATGAGGTGCTTTTGAAGATAGCAAAAGAAAATGCTGTTGCGGAAACCGCCTTTTTTGTCAGGGGGAAAGACAGTGTGCACCTGCGCTGGTTCACACCTGACCTTGAAATGGACCTATGTGGTCATGCGACCCTTGCAACTGCCTATGTCCTGAAGGTACATATGGATTATGAACCGGATGTTATGGTTTTCGATACTCTGAGTGGTGAATTAAAGGTTGAGTGCCACGCCGATCTCTTAACCCTTGATTTTCCGGCGCGGGAGCCCATAAGAGCCGATCTGCCTAAAGTAATAAAGGATGCCATCAGCACCCAGCCCGATGCTGTCTTGGTTGCCCGCGATTATGTACTGGTTTATCCATCAGAAAGCATGGTAGCTAATCTGCAGATTGATCGCCATACATTTGATCAAATTGATCTGGGCACGGGGGGAGTGATTGCCACTGCCAAAGGCAGGCAAAGTGATTTTGTATCGCGCTTTTTCACACCTCAGGCAACTATTCTTGAAGATCCTGTAACCGGTTCGGCCCATTGTTCATTGATTCCTTACTGGAGTAAACGACTTAATAAGAGTGATATGACAGCTGTTCAATTGTCTGACAGGAGAGGTACGCTGTATTGCCAGGATAAGGGTGAACGTGTTTTGATAAGTGGTAAGGCCCGGACATTTATGGTGGGGCATATCTGGGTAGACTAGGGGATGTTAGGAAGTTAGGATGTGGGGATGTTTGGATGTTCGATGTTCAATTCGACAGTTCGACTATTGATCAGTTCGACAATTCGACAGTTGAGCAGTTCGACAATTGAGCAGTTCGACCGTTCATGTCAATGAATAATCTCTTGGTTTCCAGCGAATGAATGAGTAAATTTATGCGACTAACCCAGTTATTTATGAACAAAGTCTGTTTTATAATTCTCTTTGCGCTAAGTACAGGTTTGTGCTTTGCGCAGGATTCGCCGATGCGCTTTCAGAGTATCACCATTAATGATGGCCTGTCCCTCAGTTCTGTTTATTGTATTAAAAAAGACAGCAAGGGTTTTATGTGGTTTGGAACCGAAGATGGTTTAAATCGTTATGACGGTTATCACTTTACCATCTACCGCACCGATGTAAAGAATCCCAATAGTATCTGTTACAAATGGATCGAGCATATTGAAGAAGATGCCGATGGCCAGCTGTGGTTTGGCTCACGTAATGGATTATCACATTTTAATCCGGCCAGCGAAGTATTTACCAACTTCAGGACCAACCAGGATAATTCAATCAATAACGATACAATTACCTGTTTACAGGCCTATAATTCGTCAATGGTGGCAGGTACTAAAAATGGCTTGTCACTGTTTGATAATAAATCCTTAGCCTGTCTGAACTATTCGACTGTAGATGAGGTGAATGCCATTGTGCCGTACGGAGAAGACCTGTTAATAGCCGCTTCCAATGGCCTTTTTCTGCTCAAATCTGATATGCATCTTGAGAAAATAATGGATCAGTTTTGTTTAAATGTGGCAGTAGATTACCCCAAACTCTATGTGGCATCAATGAAATATGTCAGGGTAGTCGATATTTCAGCGTCTGAAACAAATGGTCAGGATATAATTGCGCGTGTTAAGGGCATCGAAAGTATTGCTCTGGATCAAAATAGTCATCTATGGATCAATGCCCGAGAGGGATTATGGTGCAAGCACGTTGATAAAGGGTGGCTTAAAAAGATGGCGGGTACAGACAATACAACCAACAGCCTGGCCATAAACACAGGCAAATCACTATTAATTGATGCTACTAATACCGTTTGGTATGCAACGCATGGCGATGGTTTGTTTGTCATTAATAAACACCTGGAGCTTACAAAGTGTATCCATAACCCAACCGATAATGAGAGTATTAATCAGAATGCGTTCAACTGTATTTATGAAGACGAAAACAGTGGTAATATATGGTTGGGAACCTATGGGGCCGGAATTAATATATTTCATCCGGCAGCCAATAAATTTGATTTGATAAAGCATAATCCACTTAATGCAAACAGTTTGCCCAGTAACTTTATCTGGTCTGTATTTGAGGCACAAGACAGTTGTTTATGGATTGGAACCAATGATAAGGGGCTTTGCCGTTATTGCCCTAAATCCAATTCCTTCGTCACTTTTTCCAATATCCCAGATGATGATAAATCTTTGTCTCATAATACGGTAAGAGAAGTTTTTGAAGACAGCGATGGTACGATATGGGTAGGTACCAACGGCGGAGGATTAAATCGATACGATCCATCCGAATCTAGTTTCACCAAATATATGGTCAATAAAGGAGATGATGCATCCATCTCAGATAATTCAGTTCGTGTTGTATTTGAAGATAGCCGGGGACAATTATGGGTAGGAACGCAAAACGGTTTAAACCTGTTTGATAAGCAAAAGGGAACTTTCAGGCAATTTTATTATGAGGCCGGTAATCCCAATTCCTTATCGAATAACTTTGTATATGCCAGTATTATTGAAGATAAGGAAGGTCAACTCTGGATTGGAACTTATGGGGGAGGCCTTAACAAGCTGGATCCTGACTCATTTGAATTTACTCATTACACAAGCCAGGCTGAAGATGGAAAGCGTTTGAGTAATAATATCGTATTCAGCTTGCATCAGGATAACAAAGGACGAATATGGGTAGGGACCAACGAAGGTCTGAATGTTTTACATCCGCAAACTGGTGATGTTAAGGTGTTGGGAATGAAAGATGGTTTACCCAATGAAGTTATTTACAGCATACTTCCTGATGAGAGAGGAGACCTGTGGTTAAGTACGAACCATGGTATTTGTTGTATCAATCCAACGACACTGAAGTGCCGTAATTTTGATGTCAGTGATGGTTTGCAAAGTAACGAGTTCAACGGAGGCGCATTTCATAAGGGAGCATCAGGGAAGATGTATTTTGGTGGTGTTTACGGATTGAATGTGCTAAATCCAGGATTGATAAAAACAAATGAGCATGTTTCACAAGCTGTAATCACGCGCCTGGAAATATTGGGTAATGAAGTAAAAGTGTCGCCCTTAATCGATGCTGAAAGAGCGGTTGTAGAATCAGACAGTCAATTTGTGATTGCACGTAACATTAGTTATATGGATCATATTGAGCTGGATTATTCGCAGCGCTTTTTTGCTATTGAGTACTCCGGATTAAATCATTTATTTCCAGGTAAAACACAGTATGCTTTCCAGTTGTCACCAATGGATAAAAAATGGAACAAAGCCGGGCTTCGTAACTATGTTTCTTTTGCCAATGTTAAACCCGGTAATTATGAGTTCAGGATTATCAATACCAATAGCGACGGAATTTGGAGCGATAGAATGGCCCGGTTGGGAATAACAATCAAACCGCCATTTTGGCAAACCACCTGGTTTCTGATCTTAGAATTGATAGTCGTATTGGTTATTATAGTATTTATTTATCGCTTCCTGCTGAAAGTGAGGATGAACAAACTGTTGAAAGCGCAAAATGAAAAGATCAGGCATACCAATCAGCAATTGAAGTTATCGCAGGATAACCTGCGACAAATGAATATTACCAAGGATAAGTTTTTCTCCATTATTTCGCATGACCTGAAAAATCCCTTTACCAGTCTAATGTCAATCAGCAACATGTTGAATGATAGTTACGAAATTGCAGATGACGAAGATAAGCGTGATGCCGTTACCCGCATTAATCATTCCGTTAAAAGTATATACCTGTTATTGGAGAATCTGCTGACCTGGTCGCGTTCACAAAGGGGAAAAATAGAGTTTGAAACAAAGCCATTTAATCTAAGTGCTCTTATTAATGAGAATATCAACCTGTATACACCGGCTGCCGGCAAAAAGCAGATAAGCCTGGTAAATGAGTTTCCTGAAGAGTTGATGGCCAGGGGCGACCGTAATACCATCAATACGATCATTCGAAATATTTCGGGTAATGCGCTTAAGTTTACATCTTCAGGAGGTAAGGTATTTTATAGTGTTGCAGACAGCGATGGCATGCTGAAAATCAGTATACGAGACACCGGTGTTGGCATTGCTCCTGAAGATCAGGATCGCTTATTCTGCATTGATAAAAAATTAAAAACCGATGGTACTGAAGGAGAAAAAGGTACAGGGTTGGGGCTGATTATCTGTAAGGAATTTGCCGAAAAGAATGGCGGTGAAATTGGCGTTGTCAGTGAGTCTGGAAAAGGGTCTGAGTTTTGGTTTACCGTGAAGAAAGTGCTTTAATAATGTTTCTTTTTTTTATAGATGTCGCACGATCTGTCAGATACAATAAATCAGGAGCATCCGGCACTTCAATACCTTGTCGTTTCATTTAGTAATATTAGTATATTTGCCGCCCTACTAACAAATACAATTGCAATTGTATACTAACAACAACTGTATGAAAAGAAACATGCTGCTGATGGTGGTGGTCTTGTTGGCCGGCATCGTAAACGCACAAAAGGTAACTTACAATTTACCAGGGGAAATTAACAAGGAGTCGGTTAATATAACCTTCGAAAAAGTAAGTTCGTCAAGTACTAATTACTACATCAACTACAAGGTAAAGAACCAGGGTGATGGCATATTGTTTATTGACAGGAGTCAGGCCAGCCTTGAGCAGAATAAAGGGCAGATAAAACCTGCGTCATCCGAATATGTATTAAGACCAACAGAAGCGAAGACGATCTTTAACCAGTTCAGGGTAAAACCTCCTGTGCAGGCCAACAGTGACTTTCTGAAGCTCAGTTTAAATGGATTTAGTTATGCTATGCCGGCTAAACCTTTAGATGTTGATCCATTTATTGTCAGCGAAAAGGCCATCAAAACCGTTGATGCCTTTGCACTGAAGATAATGGAGTATAATACCTACCCCGACAGGGTTTATGTCAACGTTAAATGCTTATTTAACGGGGCATCGGACAAAGTTGGGCAAGTTGACCTTAGCAAACTGAATGTAAGCGGGGGAGAAGCGGAAGTGGTTAAAAAAGGTGATGTAATAATGCCTGGTAAATCCTATTCGTTTTCAATTAATATTAAACCCAACGGAGAAGAAGTAAGCCTTGATTTTACCAATGTTCTGCATGTATTAACGCTACAGTCACTTGTGTTTGATACGATAGACATAAAAAGCACATCATATGTTGAGCCAAAGGCAGCTAAAGATTCGGTAAAGACTGTTGAAGCCAAAGCAACGAAAGAAACAGCGAAAGTTGCAGAATTAAGCTATAGCGATGTTGTTACCCTGAAAAAGGATATTGAACAGGAAATGAATACAGGTGGCAAAGCTGTTGAAATGGCCAATGAGTTTTTAATGGAAAAAGGCCATATCAGCACAGCACAGGTTATTGATGTGATGTCAGTATTTAACCTGGATGGCGCTAAACTAAAATTTGCCAAGATGGCTTACCCTTATGTTTCAGATAAGGTAAAGTACCACATGGTTGTTGCCAAACTTTCCTATACTAAAAACAAGCAGGCACTGGAGGAATTTCTTGAGATGCAGGAGTAGATTCTAGTGATTAATGCAACTATTGTTAATTGCTTTTCAGTAAGAAAATGACGAGGATGTCCAAAATGAAGGATATGGCTCGCAAAGAACGCAAACAAAGAAAAACGCAGAGCACGCAAAGTGTTGAAAAATAACATCATATACTTTGTTGTCTTGGCGTAATTCTTAGCGGCCTTAGCGTGAAACTTAAAATTTGGACAGCCTCTTGTTGTATACCGGAAACCATAGTCCTCTGCGCCTTTGTGTCTCTGCCTTTGTTATTTTAAATCCACAGACCCACAAACCTGGTAATAAAAGTCCATTATATCTGTTAAAACAAACGAATTGTCTTTACCTGTGCACCTTCTTTAAAATCAGATGGCTTAAGTATGGTCATATCTCCTTTGATTTCCGGCGAACCGATCAGATCATTTTCATCAAGTAAGAACTGCGCTTTCAGTTCATTACTATCGATAACATACATACCACTAATGTATGTGTACCAAAGAGAATAGTCGGGGTATTTTGAGATAAAAGTACGGATAGTGGTGCCAACACCAACGCCTTTACTGGTTGTAAATTCATCTGATAGTACATAGATCTGGCCAATGGTGTTGGTATATTCTGCTATATTGTAGTCGTAAGCCGGCTTTAGCTTTAGCAGGTCAATACCATTGTATGAATAGATATAAAAAGGCTCTTCCACTTCACCATCTTCAGTGTACCTGATCTGGTTTTCCTTGCGAACAGACAGTTGTTTATCCAAAGAATCAGTGCCGGGTATCTGATCACCAATCTTAAAGATCCCTGCCTGCTTAGTACTGATTAATAATTGATCAGATGTAAAGGGTAATTGGGTCTTTTTGCTGATAGAAGGCTGATTAACTATTCTGTCGCTATTTTTATAAACGTTTAATTCCGCATCGTGACTATCTTCAGTGCCAATAACAAATACATATACTTCGTAAGTATAGATGCCATTTTTAAACTGATATGAATGATTGCCACCACTGCCATCATAACTCATTTTTCCGTTGAAAAGAACCAGGTCAGGCTTTTGAGTCATGTCAGAGTTGGCGGTCCATGAGGCATAGCGGTATTGTCCATCAGCCATCTTGTCAATCCTAACGATGAACTTTTTGGTTGTAAGTGTATAGGCAGGATTGGCAAAGTCTCTCAGGCTTTCATGGATGTTAAGCCGGTTTTTATTTATTATTTCATCTTTGATACCAGCTTCTTCTTCCGATTGATAGTTAAGAGCGATCACTTGTCCTTTATGATTAAGCCAAAGCAGTCCATTACCAAACATGATGCCCTCGCTTCCCACAACAGACCAGTCTTTCTGAATATCAGAGCTGACAATCCGGTCTTTCAAAGAAGTATCAAAAAGGATGTGATAGTATTTTTGAAATTCAGCGGTATTGTTAATATGCGGCAAAGGATATTCTCTTTTTAGAGGATAGGCAATTTTCGTTTTTAATACCTCGACATCATCAGTTTTAATGTGTTCGATAAATGCCTCAATAATTTGCTGACTCTCCGTGTTTAAATCCTGGCAATAGGCACTGCAATAGAGTGTTGCCATGAGAATAACGCTGATAATATGTTTCATGTGTTTAAGTTAACAGGTTCTTTGATTTTCAGCGGCAAATATAGACTTTCTACAGGTCAATTCTCATGATGTAACAATTTTCGTAAGTGCTTTTGGTGCATGACAGGAGTCAGGGATATAAAAAAGAGGCTGTCCAAAATAAAACTATTTCTCGCAAAGTGTGATAACTATCGCACTTTGCGAGAAACTCAAACTTTAGACAGCCTCCTTGCGTGGTGGAACGTATATAGTTTAATTATTAAAGAGAAATATTAACGCTACCGGCAGGATTAGTGTCACCTGCTATATTAGCTAAAGAGTATACGGTATGATCAGCAGCATCCTGCGGAATATCACCCAGTAATGGTTTTAATAGAAACGGAGCCTCACTATTGTCAGGAACAGGCTCGACAGATATAACAGCCTTACCACCGGCCAGATCTGTCGGAAATATCAGACCATCAGGGGCATTTTCAACAAAATCTTCTCCCGGGAAAGGAGGGCCTTGCTGTGAACCGCTGAATGGAGCAGCATTATCGGCAGCGCTCACAGAGCTGAATTTACCCGTTGTAACCGGTTGCCCGTCAATAACTGCCCAACCCTCATAAATCCAGCCTTCAGGTAAAGCCGGTAAGCTTAATCCCGCAGCAGGTGCACCAGACGAAGGATCTAAGAACCATACACCACTGTTTTCGTTATTGTTCATGCCATCTGTAGGGGTTGCTAAAATGTATTTACCCATGGCTGATGTAAAATCAGTGCCCAGGGCTGCACCATGATCGACACTTAAAGTTGCTTTTCCGGAAGAAATATCACCGGCAAGAATATGAACTTTACTAGGTGCCGGGTCAGAATCAGGAAACGGCTCTATAGTCAGTACAAATGCACTTGAGTTTTCCAGATCTTCGCGGTCTAAAGAAAAAGAGCTTTGCGACAATTTACCGCCGGCATCGACCCTGAACGTACCGGTTGTTAATGCTTGTCCGTCAACTATTATCCAACCTTCGTATATGTAATCAGCACCTAAATCTTCAAGACCGCTGATATTTAAGTTTAAATTGCCATTGCCTGATGAGTTATCATCGTCGTCGCACGCGGTGATCAATGTGATCCCTAAAAGTGCCATAAAGAGAATTTTTAATGATTTCATGTGTCTTAAATTTTAAAGTTTAATGGTCACATGGAACTCACCATCTTAATCATATCCTTGTCAGAGATAATTTTCTCATGGTTCGTTTCATGGGTGTGATATAAAGAGGTTTAATTATGCAACTTGTTTGTTTAATGCAGGAACAGCCGGAAAGTCTACTTCTACTTTGGTTGCATTGTGAATGAAATTGGTAAAACTTACCACATTCACAACAGCAATCAGGTCAATCAGTGCTTTGTTGTCAAATCCCTGAGCAAAAAAGGCTTCTTTCGTTTCGTCACTAAGTCGGCCTCTTTCCCTGGCTGTTTCAATGGCTGTATTTACCAGTACGTTTAATTTAAGGTCAGCTACTTTCCCTGAGCGGATGGAGATGGTTTCTTCTTCTGTGAATCCATTCATCTTTGCAATCGCCGTATGGGCAGCAGTACAATACTCACATTCGTTTTCTTGTGAAACAGCCAGTTTAATGGCCTCTGTTTCTTTCTTCGAAAAACTTGAATTTCCAATAGCCCCTGAATAGCTTAGGTATGCTTCCAGTGTATCAGATGAATAAGCAATGGTAGCATAGAGATTAGGCACCATGCCCAGGTTCTTCTGCAATACATCAAAAATTGATTGAGCTTTCGTATCGACTTGCTCGCGTGTTGGTACATTAATCTTTGTCATCGTATTTAATTTTTAATGGTTATTAAAACTTACAATGCAAAGATGCGGCAGGCGGCAGGAAGGAGCGTTAATGATTTTTCCTGCCTGCTTACCAATATTTCCTTTAGTGATGAAAAGTACCCTTTTATTGATCCTTTTTTTACAAAAAGGAGCCCTCTCTATTCGGTGTTTGCGATTGACCCTTTAGTAAGATCTGCCTGAAATTGCGATGGACTTTCTCCCGTCAGCTTCTTAAATAAACGGCTGAAGTGAGCGGGTTCTTCAAAGCCAAGTTCAAAGGTGATTTCCTTGATGGTTTTATCGGTGTAGAATAATAACCTTTTGGCTTCAAGGATGATTCGTTCCTGGATGATTTGCAGAGGATTAACACCGCTTAGTTTTTTGAAGGTATTGGATAGAGTCTTGGGGGATTTGAACATCAGTTCAGCATAATCGGCCACTTTATGTTTATCCCTGAAGTTTTTTTCGACCAGTGCCTGAAACTTTCTGATCATATCGGTATCCTCTGTCAGGGGAGCTGAGTTGGAGAACAGCTGACTGCGGGCAATTCTAACACAAATAATGATCAGGCGTTTAAGCAGTAATCTTAACATATCGCCCTGCGTGGTGTCAGGAAGGTCAAATTCCTTTTTGATGGTATTGATAAGTACAAGCTGATCATTGGCTTCCTCATCTGTGGCCGTAATAACCGGAAAAGCTGGCAGGGCTCCAAAAAGTAATCCATTGCATGAAACTTCCTTATCATGCAGATCGAGACAGTAGAATGCCGAATTGAATTCGATGATAAAATGCTGATCATCTTTAAACTCAAATGAAGCCATATAAGAACCGGGATTAATAAAGCAGAGCTGGTTCTTCCTTATCTCATGTTTTTCAAAATCCACCTGAAGATGTATTGATTCTCCAAAGTTCATTAGAATAACATAGTTACTTATTGATCTTTCAATGTTTCTGTCCCGCCATTTACCGGCATGCGAAACAGAGAACAATCCATTTATATTGTCATTAAAGGTCAGATTCATTGTTTAATCTAATTGTTTGGTTATACCATATACAACATTTTCGAAAGCGGAATAACGATTTCATGTATGTTTTTAAATGTAACAATTATCTCCGGTGAATTGCTCTGTTTAAGTGTGAGAAATATTAAGGCGGTCATGATTTAGTGCTGTACGGGGTGTTTTAGATGAGCGGTGAGCGGTGAGAGATGAGAGATGAGCGATGAGAGGTTTAGGGCTTGACATATACACTATAAAGAACGTTGCGTCACGGATTAATCATTGAGGCCTTAAAACGAATAAACAGTTTATTTAACAGGTATTCTGCATTACGGCAAATCTCTCACCTTAAAAATAAACTTTTCGGCAAAACTTTGGTTTATGCTAAAAAGACTATTTTTGCAGCTGAAAAAATAAAATTGAAACAATGGCATTAGCAATTACGGCATATGGCACCAAAGTGCTACGCAAGGTGTGTGACGAAATAACGAAGGATTATGAGGGTTTGGCAACACTAATTGACAGCATGTGGGAAACCATGTATGAAACCAATGGAGTTGGCCTGGCAGCTCCGCAGGTGAATAAGCCCATTCGATTGTTCGTAGTTGATACCGAGCAGGTATATGAGGGAATGAATGATGAAGATAAGGAAGACTTATTTGAAGATGAAGCTCCCATCAAAGAAACCTTTATCAATGCTCAGATCATTGGAGAGTCGGAAGAAGTATGGGCTGATAATGAAGGTTGTCTCAGTCTGCCTGATATTACAGGTGAGGTGGAGCGTCCATGGTCCATTGAAATGGAGTATTACGACAGAGATTTCAATAAGCATACTAAAACCTTTTCGGGGTATAATGCCCGGGTTATTCAACACGAATACGATCATACCGAAGGTATTTTATATGTAGACCATTTATCAGGAATAGCCAAACGACTGATCAAAGGAAAATTAAACAAGATTGCAGAGGGGAAAATATCACCCCGCTACCGAATGCGATTTGCTAAATAAACGAATTTATACTTCTAAAAATGGCCTTAATCACAGATGATTAAGGCCATTTTCATTACTGCACCCATCGCTTAATGCAATAGACTTACCGCTTGGTGCAGAGTAATTGCAGCTTCACGCAAATACTAACCACTCGTCCTTGTTTATCCGATACTTTTGCAAATGGAAACAAATTATTCATTGAAACAGAGTATTACTAACAGGATATTTAAATCATGAGAAAACAAACATTACCGTTGTTGATTGCACTGATAGTTGTTGCAATAAGTATGGTTAGTTGTGGTTCAAAAGAAGAAACTAAACAAATAGCCCCGCGCTATGTGAAGGTTGAGCAATTGGGAACAAGAGAAAGTGAAGAGGAACTTGTATTTCATGGCCAGCTTAAGGAAAAAAAGGAAGTCAATGCGGCATTTAAAGTAGGAGGTCAGGTCTATAACGTACTTGTAGATGAGGGTGACTACGTTAAAAAGAACCAGGTCATTGCGCGAATTGATCCTCGTGATTACAAAATTCAATTGCAGTCGGCTAAGGCTCAGTATCTGCAGGTTGAAGGAGAGTACGCCAGGTATCAGGAGCTTTATAAGAAAAACAAGCTGCCAATTAATACACTTGAGCGACTTGAAGCCGGTTATTTAGCTGCAAAGAGTGCTTATGAAGCTGCTCAGAATGCTTTAAATGACACTGAATTAAAGGCTCCGTTTGAGGGATATGTTTACCGTAAGCAAATAAGCAATTATGAGAATGTAGCACCAGGTCAGCCAATATTTTCTTTGCTTGATGTAAGCTATTTGGAAGTTAGCTTTGGATTGCCAGAAAGTAAGGTCAATAAAGCCAAAAATTTCAGTAAGATATTGGTTGATGTAGCCAATGCTAATGCCTATGGTGTGCCGGCGGAAGTACTTTCTGTAAATGAGAAAGCCAACGGTAACGATATGTTTGATGTTCGTCTGAAAGTGAATAATTCAGATATGAAAGAATTAAAACCAGGTATGTCGGTTAAGGTGCGTATTACCATGGCAGCTAATAATAATCATACCGTGATCATACCGGTCGAATCAGTGTTTGAAAAGCAAGGAAAAAAATACGTTTGGGTTTATGATCAGTCATCTGGTAAAGTAGTTAGTCAGGAAGTGAAGGTGCAGATGATTGAGAATTTGGGTTCAATTTCCGTTACTTCAGGATTAAATGGCAATGAGGTAGTTGTAGTCGCAGGTGTTCATAGTCTGGTTGAAAATCAAGAAGTAAGAGTTTTAACCAATAACAATTTATAATTAAGCTCAGAACATGTTAGACAAGATATTATCTCAAAAAGCATTTTTGAGCTTTATTTTCGTGGCAGTTGTTGTAGGAGGAGTTTTTTCTTTCGACTCAATTGGAAAGCTCGAAGATCCTGAAATTCCGGTAAAAGCTGCGGTTGTTATTACGCAGTATCCGGGAGCTTCTGCCGATGAGGTGGACCGTGAAGTTACAGATGTATTGGAAAAAGCCATTCAGCGATTAGAGAATATTGATTTTCTTGAATCACGCTCAATCGCGGGTATGTCTGAAATTACCATTACTATTAAGTCAGGTACCAAAACCAAGGAAATGCCTCAGTTGTGGGATCACCTGCGCCGTAAAATAAATGATGTAAAAGGAAGTTTACCGGCAGGTGCAGGAGAGCCTATCATTAATGATGACTTTGGTGATGTGTCAGGAATATTTCTGGCAGTCTCTAACGATGGCTATGATTACCATGAGTTTCAGGACTATGTTGATTGGGTCAAGCAGGAGTTGATGCTGGTTGACGGCGTAAAGCGGATAGAGGTATTTGGCAAACGCACCGAGGTTGTTAACATCACTTTTGATAATGAATATTTCGCTTCGCTGGGGATCAATCCAATGATGATCTTCCAGGCATTTAATGATCAGGGCTCTATTGTTAATCCTGGTTCATTTGTATCGGGCACTGAACGTATTCGTATCAGTATCGGAAACAAATTTCAAAGCCTGGATGAGATCCGCAATTTTGAAGTTAAGTTACCTAATGGTGGTCGTTATCGATTGGGTCAGGTGGCCAAAGTTGAACGAGAGTTTTATGAACCAACACTGCAGAAGCTAAAGTTCAATGGTAAAGAAGCCATTAGTTTGGCCGTGTCAATGGAGAAAGGTGGTAATGTTATTACCCTGGGAGAGGCTGTTGAAGCCCGTGTGGCTGAACTACAGGCCGAACTGCCTGTAGGTATAGAGTGTAACAAGGTGTTTTATCAACACAATTATGTTACTGATTCAATTGATAATTTTATTGTCAACCTCATAGAGTCTGTTGTCATTGTTATTGCTGTTCTATTACTTGCTATGGGCATGCGTGCAGGCTTGTTGATAGCCAGTGGGCTGGTATTCACTATCCTGGCTACATTTATTGTAATGGGGCCTGTTGGTGTAGAAATTCACAGGGTATCACTTGCGGCCATTATTATTGCCATGGGAATGCTGGTTGATAATGCCATAGTGGTAGCCGACGGTATACTGGTTGATCTGGACAGAGGTATGAAGCGTAAAAAGGCTTTCGTTAATACAGCTAAAAAGTCAGCTTTCCCATTACTGGGGGCAACATTAGTAGCTATTCTGGCATTTATGCCTTTGGCCTTTAACAGTACAGGTGCAGGTGAGTTCCTGCGTCCCTTATTCTACGTGTTGGCTATCTCCTTATTTGTGAGTTGGGTATTTGCAATGATTCAAACTCCCTTCCACGCACAGTATTTCTATAAGAAACGCGATAAGAAAGGGAACGAAGGTGAGAAAGTTGATCCTTACGGAGGTAAGTTCTACCAGGTGTTTGGAAAATTCATTCGCTTTGCACTATGGCATAAGAGTATCGTTATTGTAGCGACAATCGTTGTTTTGGTTATGTCATTCTGGTCATTCCAGTTTGTCAAGCAAAACTTCTTCCCCGGAGCCGAGTATGATCAGTTCATACTGGAGTACCGATTGCCTGAGGGTTCAGATATTAGTCAGGTTGAAAAAGACCTGGATGCTATTCAGGCTGAATTAAGCAGTTGGGATGGTGTTTCATCAGTGGTAACCAGCCTGGGCAGTACGCCTGTTCGTTATACACTGATGCGACCAATGAACGGACTGAGCCTTAGCTATGGTGAGTTAATTGTAACGACAAAAGAAACAGATCTTCGCAAAGAGGTGATGTTAAAGATACAGAAGTATGTAGAAGAGAATTACCCATCAGCTTTTGCCCGTTCAAGAGAATACATCGCCATTGGTGGTGACTTTAAAATAGAAGCTAAGTTTAGCGGACCTGATGATAAGGTATTACGTCAACTGGCTGAGCAGGCCAATGATATAATGCGACAGGAGCCAACAGCAAGCTTCGTGACAAATGACTGGAAAAATACCATAAAGGTATTGGAGCCTGTTTATTCGCAAGATAAGGCACGTGAGTTAATGGTGAATCGTTCTGATGTTTCCAATGCCTTGGCTATTGCTTCCACAGGATTGCCGGTTGGTGTTTATTACAGTAATGATTACCAGTTACCTGTCATGCTTAAGCTTGACAAATCCATTGAGAAAGATGTTGATCAGTTGTCATCCATACCGGTATGGTCGGGCTTACCGCAAAGTGTTGCCTTGGGACAATTGGTTGATTCCATTACGATAGGCTGGGAGAGTAGTATGATCCGTCGCTATGATAATCAGCGCGCTATTAAGGCACAATGTGATCCGGTCGAAGGGGTTGTGCCAAACGAGCTGTTGTTTAAGCTTAAAGATAAGGTTGAAGCTATACCATTGCCTGAGGGCTATAAGCTGGAATGGCTGGGTGAATATAAAGACAGCAACGAAGCCAATGAAGGACTAAGTGAGAATTTACCTTTGGCAGCATTGCTTATTATCATCATCATTATCGGATTGTTCAATAATTTCCGTCAGCCTGTTATTATTTTATCGATCATGCCGCTGGCGTTTATCGGGGTGATATTTGGCTTTTTAATAACACAGATGAGCTTCTCCTTTTTCTCAATCATCGGAACATTAGGTTTAATGGGTATGATGATAAAAAATGCAGTGGTACTGCTGGACGAGATCAACCTGCAGATAGCAGAGGGCAAGGAAATACTCAATGCGATTATTGACTCGACATTATCAAGGGTCCGCCCGGTAATGATGGCCTCGTTAACAACTATACTGGGTATGCTGCCACTGGCATTTGATC
Source organism: Carboxylicivirga agarovorans (assembly GCF_050589845.1). Lineage (NCBI taxonomy): Bacteria > Pseudomonadati > Bacteroidota > Bacteroidia > Marinilabiliales > Marinilabiliaceae > Carboxylicivirga > Carboxylicivirga agarovorans. The sequence goes on from NZ_JBNGPA010000011.1 coordinate 34,204, forward strand.
CAATGTTTAAAACAATGGCGGTAGCCATTATGTCGGGTCTGTTGGTTGGTACTGTTATTACATTAATTGTTGTTCCGGTGGCATATGCCGTGATGTACAAGGTTGATACCAAGAGTTTAAGTTGTGCCAATGAGCAGGAGTCAAAAACAATAGAAGAGTAAACGTTTTTTTTTCATGTATAGGTTAGTAGTGGAGCCGGTTGAGTGCAACGGTGTTGAGCTGGCTCCATTTTTTAAATCAGACAAAAGAAGCACGATCATTTAATTTAAAGTGAAAAACGACATACATCTTAGTTTTTGATACTTGTTACTAAAAAAATAAAGAAATGAAACACTATATAATAATACTTGGCTTACTGGTTGGCATGGGAGCATCGGCACAGCAATTGGTGTCCCTTTCGCAAAGCCGTCAAATGGCCCTGGAGTACAATAAAACACTTAAGACAGCCAAGTTAAGATTTGATGAAGCAGAGGCCCAGCGTAAAGAAGCACGCACTGCTTACCTGCCTAATATTGATGGTAGTGCCACAGCCATGTACCTGCCTTCCATGGATAATATAGGCATACCGCCAATGAGTTTTCCTGTTATGGATGCCGGAGGTTCAGAAACCGGTAATACTGTCGATTTTGCAGGCATGAGCCTCGAAACGGAAAAGCTGAAATACTATAATGGACAGGTGGCTATGCAAGTGCCTGTTTATGCCGGTGGTCAAATAAGATACGCCAATAAAATGGCCGATAAAGGTGTAGAAATAGCCGGGCAGAACTATAAGCTTGAAACCGATCAGGTGGTATACAATACCGATAATGCGTATTGGCAGCTGGTGGCCTTTAAAGAGCAACTGAAAGTAGCCAATAAGTACTACGAAATGCTGGATTCACTCGAACAGCAAATGAAAGATATGTATGAGCTTGGTTTGACACCCAGGAGTGAGCAGTTAATAGTTACAGTTCAGAAAAATGAAGCACAGTTGCAGCTGATGAGAGCTGAAAATGCCTTGAAGATTATGAAAATGAACTTGTGTCAGATCGTAGGCCTTGATTTGAATACTGATATTGACGCGAGTGATTCACTAAATACCAATCCAGAACTGCTTTTGATGAGCAATAGTGTAAATCAGGCTTTGAGCAACCGTAATGAGCTGAAAATGCTGAGCGGTCAGGTTGAAATATCGGAACTTCAGAAGAAGACCGATATGAGTGCTTATCGTCCTCAAATAGGTGCTCAGATCAGTTATGGATATACAGAGATACCTAACCTGGTTGATGCACAGGAAATGACACAGGCATCTGCTCAATTATCTATTCCTTTGGTTCACTGGCGTGAGAAAAAACATAAAAAGGATGCTGCTCGACTGCGCGTTCAGCAGGCACAGTTGCAATTGGATGACACACGGGAATTGATTCAGCAGGAGGTCCAGCAATATATTATTCAGGTCAATGAATCATATGAAGCGATTCAGATTGCCAAAAGAAGTAAGGATGAAGCCATTGAATCACTGGAAGAGGTAACAGCCAGTTTTGAAGCCGGCCTGAATACGACCACCGATGTATTGAACGCACAGGCTTCCTGGTTATCGGCTCACGCAGGACTATTAAATGCTTTAGCTACTTACGAGGTAGCTAAAACAGCTTACTATAAAGGAATTGGTCAGTTAAATGTTGATCTGGCCAATAACAACAATCAATAGTGTTTCTCAACAGGTAGTGACTCGTTTTAAAAAGTTAAAAGGAGTCATTACCTTTAGCACGTTATTTAATGGGGTTAATTAGTTGTCATGAAGAAATTCGATACCTGCTATAATGATAAATTCCTTAAAGGGAAACCGATTCTGTTTGTGAATTATAAAACACGACTGTTGTTTGAATTCGCAATGGGAGCGGTATTTTATTTAATACTAACATCAACATTATTTGCAGAAGAACCATTTGACTGGAAGGGATTTGTGTTTTCAATATGGTTGTTTTTCTTTATTGCCGAAGGAATTTTCGCCTTTAATAAAATTATTGCCTGTAAGCATCCCTGGCATACACACACAAAAGGACGGATCATTATATTATTGATTTTCTCTGCCATATGGTTTGTTATTGCTGTGGCCATGTCACATTATATCAAGCCCTGGCTGGAAGATGACAAGCCATTAACCGATATGGCTTATAATGTGGCGATAATCATTTCCATACTATTTGTAACCATTTATGTGATCTTGCTGTTTGCCTTTAATTATCACCAGAGTCTTTCGGTGGTAATGATTGAAAATGAACGACTGCAACAAGATAAACTAAAGCAGGATTACCGTGCTTTACAGGATCAGATCAATCCTCATTTCCTCTTCAACAACCTGAGTACTCTTATTGCCATTATCAGACAGGATAAGGATGCAGCCATCCGCTTCGCTATCAATTTCTCAGATGTTTATCGCTATGTATTACAAAGTAATAAACACACGTCTATTAAGCTTTCTGAAGAAATCAGTTTTATGAAAGCCTTTGGAGCTTTGCATAAAGAACGTTTAAGAGACGGATTGATCTGGGAGTTTGATGTTGATGATAAATACTATAGTTGGCAGCTACCTCCGTTAAGCATGCAATTGCTGATTGAAAATGCTGTTAAGCACAATGTGGCGACCAAAGGATCACCTCTGACCATTAAGGTATATACCAAAGATGATTATATTGTGGTATGGAATTCAATAAACCCCAAGTCAACAACCTATTCAACCAATACAGGACTGAGTAACCTGCGGAAACGCTATGAGTTATTGACAGACAAGCAGATTGTAATTGAACATACGGATAAAGAGTTTAGGGTTGAATTACCACTGATTAAGCAGATTAAAGAGCAAATAGATAATGTCGATTGATATGGATATTAATGTGATTATTGTAGAGGATGAGATTCACAGTGGCGAAATGCTACGTGATATGATTGCTGATATGCGTCCGGATTGGAATATCCTGACCATGTTGCAAAGTGTAAGTGAAACAGTTGAATGGCTGCAAACCAATGAGCATCCACACATTATATTTCTTGATATTGAACTGGCCGATGGTAACTGTTTTTCTATTTTCGATCAGGTAGAGGTTAAAGAGACTGGCATTATATTTACCACCGCCTATAACGAACACGCGCTTAAGGCTTTTAATCTTAACAGTATTGACTACCTTCTAAAGCCAATAAAAGAAGAAGACCTTGAACGTGCTATTGGCAAGTTTGAGATGGCTATTGAACTTACCTTACAGATGCATGAGGAGGAAGAAAAGAAGAAGTCAACTGATATTGATTATCAGGAACTGGCCCGTTCCATTGCAAAAACACAAGGTGGATATCGTAAGCGATTCTTAATCTCCAAACGAGAGGCTTTCTTTAAACTGGGTGTAGAAGATATTGCTTATTTCTATTTTGATGCGCGCGTTACCTTTGCCGTTACCTATGAAGGAAGACAACATATACTCAGTACTTCCCTGGATAAACTGGAGGAGGAGCTGGACCCTGAAATGTTCTTCCGGAGCAATCGTCAAACCATTGTTAATGTTGATGCCATTGAGAAGTTTGAGAGCTATTTTAGCGGGAAACTGGTGGTGAAGCTTGTCAATAACCTCAATGATAAAATAATGATCAGCCGGGCCAAGGCTAGCGCTTTCAAAGATTGGATGAATCATTAAGGTGATAATTGCAGTTTATAGTTGAAACAGAGGTGTCTGAAGGTCATGATTACAATACCGGTAGTGAGTCAGGACGTCATTAGTGATGAACCTATTTGTCTGTAGAATCCCCAAAAAACAGTAATTAAGAGGGTAAATTACTGAAATAGAGTTGCTTGTTTTCCTAAATACTTATTCGTTATTTTGCTATAGAAATCTGACTCTATGAAAGAAAATAACAAAAGTATACTGCGTAAGCTATTTACTTATATGATGGGATTTGGCATAGCAATGGGATTCATTTTCCCGGTGTATGCCAATTTTTTTGTTGAATGGAAAGAGGGATTTTTCCCTTTTTTTCTAATTGGCTGTATAATGGCCGGTATTACGGTTGGCGTAGTAAGTTACTGGTTTGTTAAAGTGATTTTAATAAAACAACTGCTCAAAATGTCCTCTCTTGCAGCCAGCATTTCAGAAAGAGATATTTCGCAAAAGATAGAGATTGAAAGCAATGATGCGGTTGGCGATATTGCCAATGGTTTTAATATGGCCTTTGAGCGGCTTAACGAATTTGTAAGTGAGATAAAAGTAATATCAGGAACGGCAGGTAACCTTTCGGGACATGAGCAGGATAGCGACGGTTCAATCGATAAGTTAAATACGACACTGAAGCAGGTAACATCATCGGTTTATCATGCTAATGAGCAAAGCAGAACGATCCAGGATAAAGTAACGACCAGTAAAAATTCTTTGCGTGCCACTACAGCCAATTTGCAAACCACATCAAAAAGTATTAAAAACTTTTCGGTGACCGTTGAAAAACTCAGCAAGCATGCTGAGGAAATTAACCGCATAGTAATGCTGATCAAGGAAATAGCGACTCAAACAAACTTATTGGCTCTGAATGCCGGTATTGAGGCTGCCAAAGCGGGTATTCACGGGCGTAGTTTTGCTGTTGTGGCCAATGAGGTAAGAGACTTATCGGTTAACATTTCGTCATCGGTAAGCGAAGTTGAGAATATTTTCAACGCCTTGAATGATGAGCTTAAAAAAACCGAAGAGGTTAATGAGATAATAAGTGGTCAGTTTGATGAAAGTTTAGAACAGAATAATGCGTTTCAGGAAATTTTTGCTGCCATTGAGTATGCTTCACAATCAAATCTTGAAGAGGGAGATCAGTTGATGAATGCCATGTCTGACCTGAACAATACAGTTGAGGATATTAATAATACTTTTCATTCGTTTTCGAGTTATATGAATGAGTTAAATGCCACCATGGATTTGTATAAAACAGCCAATTAGGCAAAGCTTTTGAAAGCGAAGAATGGGAGATATCCATCCTGCTTCATCATTTAATAATCACGTTTCATACATAAAGCTCCTTTTCTGTAATAGTAAAAGACGTTCTTTGAGCCCGAACTCTTATCTATTGAAAATTGACTGGTATATCTTTAAGAAATTACCTGGTGCCTGCTTTATTAATTTTATGCAGCGGTGCCGGGGCTCAGAACGCAACAGACACTGTCAGCTATAAGCGCCTTGTAAAATTCCCACTTTTGTCGATCCGTTACTTCAATTACAGTAACTCAGAATTTACAGCTTCTGAAAGCAAAGGTGATGTTTATATGGAAGAGTTCAATACCACCTTCCAGTTTGCATTCCCGATCAAAAAGAAAAAAACATACCTGATCAACCGGGTTAACCTTAATCGTTTATCATACAGGGTTGAGATCGATGATGAAATTAACAAGGAGGCTTTCTATGCTTTTGGTTATACCTTTGGGCTAACCCAGGTTTTAAAAAACAGGTGGAGACTTGTTGCTACAGTAACACCTACGCTGGCCTCTGATTTTAAAAATGAAATAAGCAGTGAAGATTTAATTGTGCAATCCGCTGCTATTCTGTCAAAACGCAGCAGTCCCTTTTTTGAATATGGATTTGGTGCTGCCTTTAGTACACGTTTTGGTCGTGAATTACTTGTGCCGGTATTAAGCCTGACCTATAAAAATGAACGCTGGGGTACCTTTATGTTTCTACCCGCATACATATCGCAGTATTATCACTTTGATCAATCGCGTGTCGGATTCTCATTATCAACCTATGGTAATGTATATAATTATACACCAGATATAAAGGGCGATTATGAACTTGATAAACTGGGCTATTCGCGCATTAATATAGGGCCTGAATTCAGAACAAGGCTGTGGAAAGATGTTCATATAAATGTGAGCACAGGTATAACAGTACGCAATCGATTAGAATCCATAAACGGGAGAGGAACAAGAGAGTTTGATATCTCCACCAAAGAAAAGTTCTACTTTAAAGTCGAGTTAAATATCCTGAAATAAGGCCAGTCGACGGCTCTTTGATTGAAAGAAGAAAACAGGCTGTTTAAAATTCATCATAACATATTATTCGAACTTGTCAAAAACAATTGATACACTATAAAATTCCTATCCAATTTAATTATTGCTTTAAACAGCCTGTTTTAGTTGTTGAGAACATTTACATCTTAATTGAGAGTTATTATCGCCAGAAGAACATCGTCATTAAGAGATTTCTCCAGGTTATCGTGTCGGGCCAGTTCAAGGTATTTATCAAGTTTTTGTTGTTTTAGCTCTTCTTTTCCCTGCACTTCATAGGTGCGGGCCTGCCAAAAAGTGATTGATAAATCATGAGGTCGATACTGTTCAGCTTTGGCCAGGTAGCGTTCGGCAGTATTAGCCTTGCGCTGACATTTTTTCATTTTTTTATCAGCAGTCAAATACCTGGCTTCAATGGTATTGATGACGTATAATTGTCTTATGGCATTGCTAAGGTATTGCGCAGCTAATTCATTGTGACTTTCATTACCTTCAATGTCAAACTTAACAAATACGGTCTTTTCCATACTGGCCGCTTCTCCATTAATTTTACCAGCCTGCCACATATTGTCACTTTCGGTGATAATTTGGAGCACTGCCTCATCGAGCATCTTTGAAACGGAGTTGCTAACAACCGGGTTTGAAACCGAGCCATCTTTCTCCACAGTAAAATCTACAGCAACAATACCCTCATCGCTTAGGAAGTCATAATCAGCGAGGTATGCCAATTCGTTTTGTAAATGCTGTGTGAACGCTTGTTGTGAGGTTTTGTCTGAATCAATAAGGCCAATGAATACAGGAGCTTCAACAACTGTTTCTTCAATAAACTTCTGCTTTACCTTTGATTCTTGTGCTACCATGCCTACTGTAAGCATTAATAACACCAATGCATAAGTGACTTTTTTCATGGCACATTGTTTTGATGATTAACACCTGTAAAGCACACCAATATTTGAACCAAATGAGTTAAAAAACAGTGAGGTAAGAATCAATGAAGTTTGGCACGAATTTTAATTAAGTAGAATCGTACCTAAATGAACAAGTTAGTGTTCGTTAATGAACACTTTATGTGATTTTATTTATCTTTTGTAATGAAACAGGTTAAAAGTGGCTGGTCAATGGTTTTGGTTATTAGCTATTTACGTTCTATTAAGAGCCATTGCCAGGTTCATTAAAAGCGCTTAAGGATAAACTTGTAGCGCAACTGGAACAAGGAGGAACAAACAAGCAGTCCCACCGGAAAGCCAAACCATATGCCAACAGCACCATAGCCCCATATAAAAGCCGACAGATAGCTGAAGGGTATGGATATGATAAAGTAGGAGATAAATGTAAATACCGCCGGAATTCGGGCATCCGCAAAGCCTCGTAAGGAGCCTGCCAGGATAATTTGTATGCCATCAACCAACTGAAATACGCTACATACAATCAGCATTTGTGCAGCAAGTTTGATGACCGTATCATTATTGGTAAAAAGATAGGGCAACAGGTTACGGCCTCCTAGAAATACAAGGATAATAAAAGCACAATAAACAAACATCAGGTGCATGCCGGTTTGAGTTGCTTTAATAATACCATCTTTATTGACTTCCCCTTTGTAATGGCTGACGCGTATGGTAGTGCCAGCTCCAAGACCCTGGTAAATCATAAAGCCAAGGGTTGAGAGGCTTATGGCAATTTGGTGAGCAGCTATGCCCACTTCGTTGATCCACCCAACCATAATTGAGCAAATGCCAAATGCACTGGCTTCCATAACGATCTGGCCTCCTAATGGAATACCCAGTTTTATTACCTGGAAGAATCCGGACCATGAGAAGAGACTCTTCTTATAGAGCCGGAAGAAAAACTGGTAGTTTTGTTTTTTATAAAAGAGTACAATAAAGGCCATGGCCATAAAAAGGCGGGCCATCAGTGTACCAACACCAGCGCCAATTAAACCAAGTTCAGGAGCCCCTAATTTACCATACATAAATACGTAGTTGCCAATAACATTTATAACATTGGCCCATAGCATTATTTTCATAGCTGTTTTAGTGTCGCCTATACCTTCGGCAAATTGTTTAAAGCCATAAAATACCATCATTGGAAATACCGATGTAATTAATATGGCCAGGTAGCTTTGCGACTGATCGATGATTGATGCTGGCTGCCCCATATAAGGAATAAGCAAATACAGGATGAATAGTAAAACAGATAAGGCAACTCCCATGAAAGCATTGGCCAGGATTCCATTCCTGATCCATGTGCCAATAGCGTCAAACTTCTTCTCACCAAAGTTTTTGCCGATCAATGGTGTTAAAGCAAAGGAATAGCCCATACCGAACATTAGCACGAGGCTAAAAAGAGTATTGGTGAATGATGCCGCGGCAAATGATGTTGTACCCAATTGCCCTATCATTACATTATCAATAAGTCCCACAGTGATCTGACCAGCCTGGGCAATGATAACAGGGATGCTGAGAGATAGGGTTTTCCTGTATTCTGTTATGTGTAGTTTATTGATTGTCATAGGTATTGATACTTGTTCAGTCTGTTTAGCTGGGATGACAGATTCAGTGATTTCACTATTCATTGCCATTGGCTAAGGATTGAAATTATTTGTTGATTGATTTTCCGGCTGCAAATGTATTTCGGGCTAATTGTATTTTACTTTACATTTGTTAAGTCTCAATCAAAAATTGTTGCTATGAGAAATGCCATTGCGGCCATTGATAAGTATTATAAGCTATCTGACGAAGGTAAAGAGCTTATAGTTAAAGAGCTGGAAGTATTTCGCCTGAAAAAAGGAGATGTGCTGATTCATGAGAATATTCCCTCGCCCTACTTGTACTTTATTGAAAATGGGGCGGTAAAGAATCATTATATCGATGAAAAGGGAAATAAAAAAGTGGTTTGGTTTGGCTTTGATGGTGACATCTGTTTTTCGTTAAATGCCTATATTAATATGTCGTATATACATGAGACGACTGAATTGCTTGAAGACAGTTTATTTTACAGAGTTAAAATAGCCTATATAAAAGACCTTTACAACAAATACCGTGATTGGGCCAATTGGGGCCGATGTTTTATGGAAAGTGTATTCATTAACACTGTAAAAGAGCTGGATGAGTTTAAATCGCAAACAGCCAAAGAGAAATACCTCAATCTGATACGCACTAATAGAAATATTAAGGAACGGGTGCCGCTCAAAGATCTTGCTTCTTACATTGGAGTATCCCCGGTTACCATCAGCCGGCTTCGCACCGAATTGGGTGAGAACTAGCGGTTGTGGTATATTCATGAAGATATTGAGGTTTTTCTATAATCAAACCAAAGTTGATAAAGAGTTCAATTTATAAACCGGCTCTTCCCTATGCTCTTGAGAGCATGGAGAAGTACCGTACTGCAGATAAGGGGATGGGGATATTAATTTATTACAGTGATGAATCGTAACTATAAATAGAAACAGATTCTGTTTTTGGAGAACCTTATTTCACATAGAGCTACCCGCTACGTTATGAATTACGTTTCCGTCTTCTGAATCCCGGCTTTTTATCCGCTCTCTTTTTATTACGATTGGCAAAATACTCCTGTCGTTTACGCTGTTTTTCCTTTTCAAACTCCTTTTTCTCTTCGTTATTCATCGGTTTATCCGTTTGAGGAAAAGGATTGTCTTCTACTCTGTCAATCTTTCGATCAATTAGTTTTTCAATATCCCTCACATAAGCATTTTCCTCGGGCTCACATAGAGAAATGGCTATGCCCTCTTCACCGGCACGACCGCAGCGCCCTATCCGGTGCACATAGGTTTCTGCTTCATTAGGTATATCGTAATTAATAACATAGCGCAATTTATCAATGTCAATGCCGCGTGCAGCAATGTCGGTCGCTACCAACAATTTGATCTGGCCACCTTTAAACTGCTTGAGTGCTTTCTGGCGTTGGTTCTGGCTTTTATCGCCATGAATAGCAGCACAATCAATTTTCTTATTTCTTAGGTTGCGTACTATGCGATCGGCTCCATGCTTGGTTCTTGAAAACAAGAGAACCTGATCCATCTCATTGGTTCTTAGAATATGCAGGAGCAATGCCTTTTTGTCACTCTTGTTAGTCGTATAAAGGTATTGCTGTATGGTTTCAGCTGTTGAAGATACCGGGTTAACCACCACTTTCTCGGGTTTTACCAATATCTGTTGTGAAAGCTTCAGTATCTTTGGTGGCATGGTCGCCGAAAAGAATAAGGATTGTCGCTTACTCGGTAACTTTTCCAAAAGCTTTTTTATATCATGAATAAAGCCCATATCAAGCATTCTGTCTGCTTCATCAAGCACAAAATACTTAATGTGATTCAAGCTAATATAGCCCTGACTCATTAAATCGAGCAGGCGACCGGGTGTGGCCACCAATACATCAACACCTGCCTTTAAGGCTCTTACTTGTGCATTTTGTGTAACACCACCAAAAATAACAGTGTTCTTTACTTTGGTGTATTTGCCATAAGTTGTAAAGCTCTCACCAATTTGCAAAGCCAGTTCACGGGTTGGGGTGACAATTAAAGCCTTTATCTTTCGTTTACCTTTCGTTTCATACTGTTCCTGGGTAAGGTGCTGTATAATAGGAATGGCAAAAGCGGCCGTTTTTCCTGTGCCTGTTTGTGCGCTTCCCAATACATCTTTTCTACTTAGAATATACGGTATGGCTTGTGCCTGGATATCAGTTGGGGTGGTATAGTTCTCGTCCCTTAGTGCCTTTAATATGGGCGGGATTAATTTTAATTCGGTGAATTGCATGTGTTTAAAATCAAAGCTTGCCGTACCATTGCTTCAAAACCAAAAGGTTGTAATGCATAAGGCTGCAAACCACTGTTATTATTAACCTGAAAATTTAACGAGCTGAATCTAATTTGCTCATTACTTTTCTAAGCTGTTAAATTAGTGGATGTATTGTGAGGTAATATTGTATATATGCAGGGTTGTATACTGGTCTTATATTTTCTTAACTCTGACCGCATTTAAACCCTTTAAACCTTGTTCAAGTTCAAAGCTTACCTTATCGTTCTCTTTAACTTCTTCAGTTAAACCGTTAACATGAACGAAATACTTCTCCTGTGTTTCAAGCTCGGTAATAAATCCAAATCCTTTGGCAGTATTAAAAAAGGCAACCTTACCTTTGCGCACCGGATCAAACTCAACAGCTTCTTTTTTAGGTACACTTACATCGATGTTTTCGGCTTTAACCTTTTTCTTATTTGCCGGATCGGGAGGAGTATCAGTGATGTTTCCAAATTCATCAACGTAGGCTATCATATCATCAAGCGAAGAACTTTTGGCATTTGCTCTTCGTTCTTCTAACTTCTTTTGTTTCTCTTGTCTTTTTTTCAGACGTTTTGTTTCTTTCTCTTTCTTACTAAATGATTGTTGCGATTTCGCCATTAAATATGTTTTGTTTCACTGATAATAAAATGCAATAGTAAGGATATTTTTTCAGTAATACACTGAAATGCAATATTATTCGACAAATAGTTGTAAAAGAGTGTCAAATAAGAGCAAGTTTATTCCCCTGTCCGGCCATATTATGAACTGAATATTAACTTATTGCTGAAAAATAAACAAAAGGTAAAAAATAAAAGACATAGGACTCGTCGGGTGATACTTTCAATGTTTTGAGCTATCGGGAGTAAGACATGAGCCAGTGCGGATAAAAACACGCATTAAAACCCTGCACCTTTGTAATGTAAAAATTAACAAACACTATTGATTAAAACATTGAGTCATGAAAAATTTAAAAGTATTAACAGCAGCAGTAGTATTGGTAGCAGGATTAGGAATTACCTCATGTAGTAGTGATGACAAGTACATAACACCTGAGGTTGATCACCCAATTGAACGCCCTGAAATTGAACATCCTGATTTACCGGGAGCTGATAATCCCATTGAACGTCCTGGAACACAAAATCCTATAGAACCATAGTTTGGACAGAAGACGCCGGATACCTGACATGAGACAAAAGATATAAGGCATCGGACTCGTTGGATGCTGCTTCGATTTACTGAAGCTCATTAATTGGTCGAAAGTTACACGTAGTGATAAATGAGTGGTACTTGAGTCGGTTGTTATGACTCCGATTGACTCTCAAGGCTGTTTTATTAATGTAAAACAGCCTTTTGAGGTATATTTAAACACTTGTTTTTAACAACTAACAGCATATTCAGTTGTTATTGGTCATCCGCTTAATATTTGGTGGTGATATGAATTTTTGCCTAGTTTTGAACCCATAAGACAGAAGTATTGAAACACATTAAATTCAATAAAACCATTTGTGGCGTTGATTTTCTGCTCAATGTTCTCGACTTCCATTCGAGCGATGCCAATATGCTTCAGGAAGAAGTGCAATCGACCGATTTCTTTCAAATAGTATTTATCGAACAGGCGCAAGGTACGCTAATGCTCAACGACAAAGAGATTGAGCTTGTAAATCATACGGTGATATTTATCTCACAACACCAAAAACACCAGTGGAAACTAACGAATGATGTTTTTAAAGCCCGCTTCCTTATTTTCCAGGAGGAGTTTCTGAATGAGTTTTTTGCTGATAAGTATTTTACTTACCGTTTGCTTTATTTTTATCAGACACAATACCCGCTGCAGTTTCAGCTTGTAAAAGCGGTATTTGCTAATTACCTGGTCAAGCTTAAGGAAATTAAAGCAGAGCTTATTCGTCCCAGGAATGATAGTGCACACCTTATTCGTTCGCTGATATATAATATTCTAATCCGTCTCAACCGTACATATTCAGATATTAATAGTATTGGCTCAGCCATTGCCCTTGATAACGTTGCCTATGAGTTCAGGAAACTGGTGGAGGAACATCTTAAGACTCACCAGCGCATAGAAGATTATACCCGCTTGATCGGTATTAGCAGGGTGCAGCTCAATAAATTAGTAAAGGCTCAGTTCAATGTCACCGCCTCCGATTTTATTAAGTCCAAGCTTATATTTGAGGTGAAGATGCGTTTGATATATACACACATGACCATAGCTGAGATTGCCGCTGAATTTAACTTTTCGGAACCCAACCACCTGACACGCCTGTTTCGTAATAAAGAAGGCGTATCACCAGCCCATTTTCGCCTCAATTATCAAAATGGTAGGTAATCGGTGATCTTTGGTAGTAATCATCTTTACTAAAAACAAGACTTTTGTATCATAAAAATTAATTAATGAAAAGTCTCGTATTATTGGTATTAGTGCTTCTAACATCGTGTTTGAAGCCACAAAAAGAAATTGCTATGGAAAATGTACAAGTTCAGTTGATCAGAAATGCTACGCTAAAAATCACCTATGCTGGTAAAACTTTTTTGGTAGATCCTGTTTTAGGCAAAAAGCACAGTTTTATGTCCTTTGTTGAGCCAGATAAAAATCTGAATCCAACGGTTGATTTACCTGTGTCAATAGCAGACATTACAAAGGATGTTGATGCGCTTTTAATTACCCATGTACATCCCGATCACTTTGACACCAAAGCCATGGAAGTGCTTGATAAAAACATTCCTGTTTACTCCCAGGTTTTTGATAGTAAGGCAGCGCAGGATGCCGGTTTTAAAACTGTTATACCAGTAAATGAAAAGGTAGAGTTGGATGGTATACAGATTATCAGAACAGGTGGTCAGCATGGACCCGAGGAAACACTTGAGATGCTCGGCAAAGTATCGGGTTTTGTATTGAAAAAAGAGAACTATCCAACACTTTATATTGTAGGCGATTGTATTTGGACAGAGGAAATAGAACAGACTATTAAAGCTAGTCAGCCAGATGTGATCATAACCAATTCGGGAGGTGCTGTTTTTATGGGGCAGAGCCGCATACTTATGGATGAGCATGAAACCGCCAAAGTTGCACAGACTGCACCTGAAGCTACTGTTATAGCCGTTCACATGGAGGCTTTGGATCATTGCGCTACCACACGCGATAAAGTTACTGCGGTAGCCAGTGAGAACAACTTGAATATACTCGTACCGGCTAATGGAGAGGTGATAAATTTATAATAGCACCAATAAGCCGGGCAAAAAAAGTCATTGACTGCCACAAGTTGGTTGATGGCTTTTTTGTTTGTTTAGTCCAGGAAAGACATTGTACAAACCAGGTTGTTAATATTATCCGTTCCATTTTACTTCAACAGGTTGGGTAATCCAGTCGTGTTCAAATACTTTTTGACGCATTGCTTTTAACTCTGGAGCCGGAAACTGACTGTAAAACCGCACAGGAAAACCATCGGGCGTGGTCACAATACAGGCAAGGTCAATCTTGTAGTGTTTCATGGTATATTCGCGCAGGTATTTTAAGGGGTAGGCTACTTTCTTCCCAATATCAAGGCCGCTTTCATAGTCGAGCTTTTTAAAGCTGATGGTTTCTTCCTTGTAGGCACAACAGCTCAATACCGGTACCAGGCGCTGTGCCATGGTATTACAAGTTTCATCGTCGTACAGCTCATTGTCGCTCTTATCCTTTTTCTTATTGTCAATGGCTTTCAAACACTCAAGCGTAGCAGCGTAGTTGATATTACCTGCATCAAAGGTATTAACAATACTCTCCAGCATTTTAATGGCTATGTGATAAGGCCAGTTACGGTTGTCAAGCACATGAACTGGCCAGTGTGCCACACGTTTAAAATGATAGTGTTTACGCCTGGTGTCCACGTGGTAATCAACTGCCCAGGTTATCTCTTCCTCGGTCAGGGCATTAATATCACTTCTGAAATTATATGGGTTTTTGAAGGAATAGGTGTCCTTACCAACCCTTTTCCACTGGAGCATATCGACTACTTATTTGTTGTGCAAGTTTACAATTTTTGAATTAAGTAGGCAATTGTAAAGGGTTTTTCAGGACTTCTTTAAGCATCATCACCAATAAATAATTCAGATACAGGTTTGTGACTGTGTTTCTTAATTATCGGGAGCAATGAACATGTACCTTGTTTTTTTTATTTCTATTAAAAGGAAACCGTTTGTCAGGAGTGATGTTTTGACACGTCTAATCCGGTATGTTATAAAAAGAAAACCATGAAAATATCAGTTTATCTGCTTTTGTCCATTTTGCTAATTGGGTGTGGTAGTGATGATTTGGACAGGCTAAGAGACGCGAATCAATCAAATGATCAGGAATGGCTGGTTGATACTTTAAAGATGACAGGTACTACCATTATAAACCCTTTTCCTTTTGCTACCAATATAAGGTATGAACTTGTATCAGAATTAACTGATATGCCTGATTATGAAGAAGTAGTGGTTTTTAAAATAGCCGGTAGAATATATGTTTATCCTCTTAATAAATTAGGTATTGAGGTAATAAATGATAGTTATAATGGCATATATTTCACTGTTACCTACTGCCCTAAAACAAAAACTACCTATGTGATAGACAGGTTGATTAATGAAAAGGTACATAGGTTTGCAGCTTCAGGACTGTTGTATGCCGATAATCTGGTTTATTACGATTTGGAGACAGAAAGTCTCTGGTCACAAATGTATTTCAGGTGTGTACATGGTGTCTATATTCGTCAATCTCCCTCTTTTATTAATTCATTCAGGACGCAGTTCGGAACAGTTAAAGACTATTTTCCTGAAGGGTATTGCCTAATTGATTACGATATGGATAAAACACTGACCAGCCAATCTTCACTTAAAAGTGATTATATAAGTGGAGACATGGTATTCGGACTGATCAAGCACGATTCGCCCAAAGCAGATGGGGTAAGTGTTTTAAACCTTGATCAGTTAAACGGAACACAGGCTTTTGTTGAAAGTGATCAGATATTACTATTTAGCGAGGAGTTTAATTATACCGTTGCATTTTATAATGAAGCTAGCCTGCAGTTTACGGTTACCAACCAATTTCCAGTTGTTTTAAGTGACAATGAAGGTAATAACTGGGATGTATTTGGTAGTGCTGTTGATGGTACCAGAAAGGGACAAGAGCTCGAGGGGGCTGAGTCATTTTTGGCATCCTGGTGGGCGTGGCAGGGTATTTACGAATCATTTAACTTTATTGATGAACCGTGATTGGAAAACCTCATTATAGGCATTAGAGACCGAGCTATAATCTTTTAACTATGAAACATTATCTGACCATTCTTTTTGTTCTTACTTTATTTACAGTGCCATTTCATTCTGCCTGTAGCCAAGGCTGCAGTGATGCCGGGTTTTGTACCATTCACAGCATAAAGCCTGTGTTAGGTGATTCGTTAAAAAGCAGGAATAATACATTCAAGGCTGGTGTTTCATACGGATCTGCACAGTATAATGTGTCTGTTGTTACGCCTTACCTGGAGTATATCTATCACTTCAGGCATGTGGCATTGAGCGCTAAGTTACTGATGGGGATCAGGAGTGGTGACCTGGGTACGACAAGTGGTTTGGCTGATGTTATTCTGACTTCATCATGGAACTTAAATGAAAAACTGCAGCTGGTGGGAGGAGTCAAGCTTCCGTTCAATAAGGCAGACCAGGCAGCTGGAGGACTGCCATTGCCCATGTCTTACCAAACGAGTTTGGGAACCTATGATTTGATCACCGGAGCAAGCTGGAGGATGAAGAAACTGACCTTAACAGCAGCCTGGCAGCATCCACTCACACAAAATGACAATGCTTTTCTTTTTGATGATTATCCCGATGGAATACTTAGTGACCCTTATATATCAACCAATGGGTATGAAAGAAAAGGAGATGTATTGCTTCGGATTACGCACAGGTCATCCATAGGGGAGAAGTGGACCCTGCTCTCAAGTGTTTTACCCATATACCACCTCGGTAATGATAGCTATCAAGATAGAGACGGCAATGAAGTTACCATTGAAAAGTCAAAGGGCTTAACCTTGAATCTGAATGTATTTTTTAATTACCACCTATCATCCAATACAGCTTTGGAATTTAGTTTGGGAGCGCCTGTTATTGCCCGAGAAAACCGTCCTGATGGACTAAGTCAGTTTTCATTAGGTGTTGAGTATGTAGTGCGATTTTAGCGGCCTGGAAAAGGCTTTTAATGTTCATCAATCTTCCAAGCCATCATCAGACCAAGGTTGAGTTAAGAAGCACAAATCTTTGTGTAGAATCGAAAGGAGTGGTAAATTGAGCTCATAACCCAAGCAGATGATTATGAGCAATGCCATTCAAATTATAGATTTAACACCCGATAATATTGCAGATTATGGCGTATGTGGCTACAAAGATGTGAAGAAGCACAAAGAGCTACGAAATAAAATTGAGTGGTTTAAAACCTACCATAGTAAGGGTTTGAAGATAAAAGCACTTATTTCAGAAAACGGAAGTTACCAGGGAATGCTCGAGTATCTGCCGGGAGAGTTGGCTCACAGACCTGTTAACGCCAGCGATTACCTGTTTATACATTGTATCTTTGTTGGTTTTAATAAGGAGTTCAAAGGAAAAGGCTATGCATCGGCACTGATTGAAGAATGCATCAATGATGCGAAACTTCAGAAAAAGAAAGGTGTGGCGGTGGTTACACGTAAAGGCTCATTTATGTCAGATAAGTCGGTATTTTTAAAGAACGGATTTACATTGGCAGACTCTGTTAAACCTGACTTTGAATTATTGGTTTACAAGTTTGATCCCGGTTTTCCCAATCCAGGTTTTAAAGCATCAATAATTAACAATGTGAAGCAGTATGAGAATGGATTAACAATTCTTCGTTCAGCCCAGTGTCCTTATACCGAGAAGAACGTCAACGCTATCATTGAAACAGCTCAGCAAAAATACAAGCTAAATGCCCGTTTGGTAGATATGAAAGATGCAATGGCAGTACAGGCAAGCCCCTGTGCCTTTGGAACATTTTGTATAGTATACAATGGCCGGGTTATTAGTCACCATCCGATAAGTAATAAGCGCTTTGAAAATATAATGAATAAAATTATCAATTAATATTTCACAAGCGGGGAGAGGCAGCTTTGAAGCCAGGTTTGATAATCATCGTTACGCACACATGTTTCTCTGTATTTTAACTCTTCTTATGCGGCAGAGTAAAGTAAAAGTCAGAGCCTACACCCGGTTCACTTTCAACCCATATCTCACCGCCTAATATCTCCACCATTTTCTTCGAAATGGCCAGTCCCAGTCCTGCTCCATCATTGATTGAGCTATCGTTACTAACCTGCCAGAATGGTTTAAATATTGATGCCTGATCTTTCGTGCTGATGCCTATACCAGTGTCAGATACCTGAAACAGAATAGTATCGTTTTCGATTCTGAATTTAACTTCAACTGTACCTTCGCTCGTGTATTTAATAGCGTTTGAAATAAGGTTGTTTAGTATGCGTTTGAGCAAAAGTATATCAGAGGTGATAGTGGTCTCTTCTTTATTTTCACAAGCATTAACCAGGTTAACATTATTTCGGGTACTGTATGAGAAAAAGCCCATACATTCGCTGATAACCTTGTTAACCGGGAATCTTACCAGGTGAGGCTTTGTGATGCCTGAATCCATTTTCGCAACTTCTATAATGCTGTTTAATATGGCCAGCAGTTGGTTGCCATTTTCTATAATGATACCCGAATAGTTCTTAAGGATTTCATCATCTTGTAATTCATTTTCCAGCAACTGGGCAAAGCCCATTATGCTATTCATCGGTGTTCTTATCTCATGACTGATATTGGCCATAAAAGCTTTAGTCAGCTTTTCACTTTCCGACGCCTTTTCCATGGCTGTTTTTAGCTCTTTGTTAATACTTTTGAGCTGAATCTTATCGTTCTCAAGATCGGCATTGGCCTTGTTAAGACGGCTAATTGTTAATGATAGTTGCTTTTGCATACTATCAAACTCCTTAGCCAGGTGACCAATTTCATCATCCCGCTCAATGAGCTTGTTTTTAACCGGGCTGTTAAGCTTCGAATCAGCTATTCGCTTGGTTAGCAATGCCAGGTGTTCAATGGGTCGTGATATATTTTTGGCCAGAAGGGTTGATATGACGATGGTTAATATAAACACCAGTATCGTCAGCCAAATGGTGTTAATTGCAATAACATTAACTATACCAAGCAAATCATCTTGCGGTATGACCATTACCACCCTGTAATCGGTTGAACCCATAAGCATGCTGGCCAGCTCGTATTTTTCATTTCTGAAGTTAACCTCTCTTATTATCTGTTCTCTTGACCCTGATAATAATCCCGATACAACATCCTGATCAAATAAGGCATAAAGGTTTTTATTGATCTCATTAGTTCTTTCCGATAAAAGGATTTTACCTTTGTTGTCAACCAGCCACAGGTGTGCATTTTCTGAGGGTTTATTCTTTTTGAACTGCTCTATCAGGACGGATGGATTGATGCCAACACCAGCTACACCAATTGGGGCATCGGGACTACCCATTAGTACATTGACAAAAAGCATGGTTTGATTGAGAATACTGTTCGAGTCAAAATTAAGCGTGCTTTTTCGCTGACTTCTGATTGTGGTGAAAAACCAACTGTCATCCGGATCTTCTTCAGTTACGATGTCAAGCAGTTTAAAATTCTCGCACCAGTATTCATTTGTTGAGTTATTAACAGCAAAAATAGTAGGGTAACCCAGCTCTTTGTGGATGTAATCAAGTTTTTTTAGTGCAATTTCTTTAGTTTTAGGATTTACCTTTACGCTTGTGAACCATTCAGTTAAAGCCGGGTCGTCAGCCAATGCTTCAGATGTTTCAATGGCCTTTTCAAGTGTAATCAGTAGCTCGCTTTGGTGGGCTTTCAAGTCAGTGATCAGCTGTGTTTTATAGACCTGTTTCATCACGGCACCACGCACTGCGTAATGATGCACCCATCCCAGTGCCAAAATGGTTAATGTAGCAAACAGACCGATCGTGAATGTCAGACTGTTTTTTATAGATTTTGGTTTAAACTTCAAGCTTTCCCTTATTTTATTTCATACATTCCTTAACGAATATGCAGATTAAAATCGGCATATACAATGTTTATTGTTCCTAAAAAGCAGTTCAATAATACAGGGTGAGATATACGATAATCAAAGGTCATTAGGTTTCAGAAATTTGATAAAAATAATATGAAAGTTTTCAACATAGCTTATGGCAGGGCATGGGGCTTTTTTTCAATAATATACTCTACTCGTGAGCATGTATTTTCATGTGGTTTTCTTCATGATCTATCGCTACCCAAACAATTAATATGGCAATGGCGGCCAAGCCAATGATCGTAAGTGGTTTTTCTGATTTTCGCACGGTCTTTGAGTAATGATCCACCTCGCTTTTGTCTATTAATACATGTACGAACTCCTGATCAGTTTGTTCAATGCCTACCTTGTTGGCAAAGATGGTGACACTCTTTTTGCCTATTGCTTCTTTTTCAGTTAAAGTGGCTTTGGCTGAATAATAGCTGGTAAAATCCTGGATAGAATCAAGAGCATAATAGCGCTTGTCAACATGCAAATAGACCGATCTGGCTTTGTCTACACCTTTGTTTGTGCAGGTAACCTCTTTATATCCTGAGCAACTATACAAGAGTATAGAAAACGAGAGCAGTATGGATGTCAGACGTTTTAAAAGCATATAAAATGTACTATTCAGATAAAAGTTACAACTTAATTGGTAGTAATGTCAAAGGGTAATAGCATACTGTTTAATATGGAAGATTGGCTTGTTCACTCTGAGCTTTAGACCTGCAATTCATTTTCTTTTAAAAAAAAATCAACTTTTCTGTAACGCTCATAGTGTTTCTGAATCCTTAGGAAAATCGAATCAATTAAATCTAAACGAAATGAGAACATTGAAACAATTAACATTAAGTCTGATTCTATTTATTGCAACAGTTAGTTTATCAGCAGGCGAATTCAATATTAAAGTCGAGAAAATGGGGCAGGGAAGACCTGTGGTCTTTTTACCCGGATTTACATGTCCTGGCGATGTGTGGCATGAAATAGCAAAGCCATTAACAGATAATTACGAATGTCACCTGGTGTCATATCCCGGTTTTAATGGTATTGCCGCACCTGACACATTATGGTATCAAACGGTGATTAACAGTTTAAAGGAGTACATTACAAATGAGCTGCATGAGAAGCCAATTGTAATTGGTCATAGTGTTGGAGGCTTGTTTGCTATGCAACTGGCCATTGATGACAGTAAGGTGTATGAACGCTTAATTTTGGTTGATGCTCTTACGTGTATGGCAAGTGTAATGATGCCTGGAGTAGCACTTGAGAATATCACTTACGACTCGCCGTATAATCAAAATATGATGGCCATGGATGATGAACAATTTGCCGGGATGGCAAATAATATGGCGGGATACATGACTCTAAAACAGGATAAGAAGAGTATAATAGCTGATTGGATAAAGCAAGCCGACAGACAAACCTATGTGTATGGATATACCGAGATACTTAAGTTGGATTTGCGAAAGCAGGTGGAAGCAATAAAGGTACCGGTTTTGGTTCTGGCAGCTGTTCCCTTTAATCTTGAGCAGACAAAACAAATTATGGCTGACCAGTATGCCCTGATTGGCGATAAAAGAATTGAATATATCGAAAACTCAGGTCATTTTATCATGTTTGATCAACCAGAGTGGCTTTCTTTGCAAATTACTTCTTTTATAAATTAAGCATGCCTGACCAAAACAATTTTGAAACAATATACCGGGATTACTATCCCAAAGTATTCCGCTTATGTGCTGGATATGCTTCAGGGCGGGACGAATGGGCCAGTGATGTAGCTCAGGAGGTATTTATCACGGTTTGGAGCAAGCTCAAAAGTCTTAAAGATCCCAAGGCACTCCCTGCCTGGATCTATCGAATTACTTTTAATACGTGCATGAAGCGGCTGAAAGATAATAACAAAGACATACAGTCGGCTGACAGTTTACCCGATATTGCTTATTCACCTGAAGAGGCTTCAGAAGCGAATGAAATGTTGAAAAAGGTTTACCGTGCGCTGGAACACCTGAAAGTGGATGAGAAAAACCTTGTGCTACTCATGCTTGAAGGAGTTGAACATGAAGATATGGCTGATATCCTGGGACTATCCCGCTCAAACCTTAGAGTTCGTATGCACCGAACAAGAGATAAACTGAAAAAACTAATGGAAAATGAACGACTTTAACGATATACAAAACATTTGGCAAAACCAGGCCAGACAACCAAAGGTAAGTGCAGAGGAGCTAAACGAAAAAGCTAAGATGCAAAAGCTTACTGCCTTGAAAAAATACCTTTATACAATAATCATATTAACCATTGTTAGTGCCGGCATAATGGTACTTTGGTGGTTGACACCCCTGGGGAATGCCGTCAGTGCCGGGTTAAGTATCATGTTTTCAGCCCTTATCGTTCGGATAGGATTTGAACTATATTCCTATAATAAAATGAAAGCAATAGATATCAGTGCTGAAACTGAACTTTACCATCAAAAATTGAAAGCCTATTATAGGCAGCGTCGGATCTTTGTTACTGTCGTAACTTTTGTGAGCGTATTGCTGTATATCGTTGGTTTTTTGATTATGCTTCCTGTATTTAAAGCCACCCTGCCACAATGGTTTTACATTTATATTCTTGTTTTTCTCATTATTGGTATTCCGGTTAGTGCGTATTTATTAATCCGCCATGCTCGCAGGGAACTCTCTGAATTGAGACGAGTGCTCAGTTTACTTGATTAAACAATATTTTGTGTCCTTATTTTAATACGAAGCTTCTTTGTGAACATAAATGATTTGTTAAGTTTACTTCGTACAGTCATTTTTTTATTATTTCGTTAATACATTTCGCTTTTAATTTGTTATGACTAATAAGGCAAAAAAAATGATCAATGAATGCCTGCTGTTTTCTCAAAAGGATATTCGGTATATAGAGCATTATAGTACTGTACTTTTGTTCAAGTTCAAAGCATAATGGAATATTAAATAAATATAAAATAGATGAAACACATAATTTTAATACTAAGCCTTTTAGTCGCTTTTAGCCAGGTTAAATCACAAACAATTAACAGTGACGCCTCTGTGGTGGAGTTTAGTATAATTAAGTTCAAATGGAATAAGGTTAAAGGAACTTTCAAAGGAATGCAGGGAGAAGTGTCTTTTGATAAGGATAATTTATCCGAATCACACTTTAATGTATCTGTTGATCCGTCGACCGTTAACACAGGTAGTAAAAAGCGTGATAAACATTTAAATACTGAAGACTTTTTTCATGTGGAGAAATATAAAACGATCACTTTTAAGTCTAAACTAATAAGAAAAGATGGTGAAAGCTATATTGCCGATGGCAGTATGACCATGCATGGGGTTACAAAGGATGTTTCAATTCCATTTACGGTTGTAACAGCTGGAGATTCCAGCACACTGGAGGGGGAGATAGAAGTGGACCGTTTTGATTACGGGGTCGGCGCAGAAAAGTATAGTGGTACCTTTATGGTCGGACAAATGGTCAAAGTAAAGATTATTTGTACATTAGAATAATCAAGCAGAAAGCTGATAAAAATAAGGCCGTTTTCGTAACTGAAGACGGCCTCTTTCTATTTAATGCTTTTCTATAAATGAAGCATCTGCCTTATTGGATAGTTGGACAAAGACAGGTATGTTGGTTTGCATCCAGTTATAATAAGGCAGTATTTCGGCGAATGCCTGCTTTGATAGCTCTTTTTCAAGTAGTTCGATCCATTTATTCAGTTGAGCTGCCCAGTAAATGGATGAAAAACCATGGTTGACATAAGTGTTGAATACCCATAATATGGTTTCGGTAAACACCTGCGCATCGAATTTTGAAATGATGGTAGCTATAAAACGGGCATGATTGGCATGGTTATCTTTCATCATACGTATGTTGTTATCACCGATCAGCTTTTTCAGGTCTTCACGTGCCAGCATGGCAGCATTTAGAGCTTCAACCATATTGATAGATCTGCTTTTGTATTCAGCAGCAGCTTTATCACTCACCTGTTTTAATTGACGGGCCGATGTCAATAAGTAGTTTTTATCCATATGTAAGGGTTTTCTACTTCCGGCAAGGCAATACCAAACCGGATAGAATAGTTAATAATTGCGGGGTATGCTAAAGCTAAATTCTGATCCAACACCTTTCTGGCTATGTGCCCATATCTTTCCCTGATGTGCCTCAACAATGCGTTTTGAGATAAATAAGCCAAGACCGGTACTGCTTTCTCCACCGGTAGTTCTTACACTGGTTTTTTGAAAGGCTCTGAATAAAGAGGCGCATTCTTCTTCACTTAATCCTTGTCCTTCATCTTTTACCATTATTTCAATCCATTCCTTATTATCTTTAATAAATACACTGATTCGGCTATCAGATTCTGAATACTTTATAGCATTGCTAATTAAGTTGCCCAGCACCTGGGCTATCTTACTTTCATCCACCTTTATCATTGGTTCAGATGATTGATGTTCGATATCAATTGTGATGTTTTTCTTGTCGGCAAACGGTTTTAGCAATTCAATACACTTAGATACAAGTTCATTACAATTAACAGACTCAAAATTTAGATTGATATACCCACTTTCAATTACCGAGTAATCCAATAGATCATTGACCATGTCAGCCATTGACATTGTTATTTTCTGGATTGTTTTAAGGTAATATTTATGCTGAGCTGAGAGTTTATTATCATCGTCATCTTCAATGAGTTCAATGAAATTATAGATGGCCCCAAGTGGATTACGTAAATCATGGGCCGCCATTCCCAGAAAACGGTTCTTCAGATTGTTGAGGTTCTCCAGTTCACTGTTCTTCTTGGCTAATTCACGTTGGAGGTTAGCTAATTCGTTATTGAGTTTGGAAAGCTCTTCAAAGGTCTCTGCATCAGTGTCTCCTTTTGTCTCAGTCATGAACTGTTCCTTGAGTATTTTACGAATATAGTTCGACTGGTCGTTATTGATACGCATCAGTTCTTCATACAGAAAATGAAAGTCGTTGCTGGCTTCCAGTCCGAATAAAAAATAACTGCCATTGAACTTACTGCCTGAGAACTTTAAGGGCTTAAATTCTTCCGAAAAACGAACTGTGAGTTCGGTGTTAAATATAACCGAGTCACTTATTAATTGCTGTAGAAAGTTATCGACTTTGACTGTTTCATCCGGATCGAACAGATCTTTTATATGCGTCGCCTGCTGCTGAAAATTTTCTTCGGTAAAACCATTGAATATAACTTCTTCAATACCAAACTCAGGGTTACAAACCAATACGATTCCTTGCAGCATATCATCTATAATTTATAAAAAAGCATTATTGGCTTTCTGCACGGCATCCTGTGCATTCAGCGCAAACAGATCAGCATTTAATTCAGTCCATAAGTCCGGTTTCATATTAAAGGCGTTACCACCTACTATGATTTTTAAATGGTCATTGCCATACTCATTTTTAATATATGAAATCAACTCTTCGACCTGTGGAATATTAAAATAGATAGTGGCGGATACAGCCAGTAAATCGGCTTTGCAATCTTTTATCATATCCAATACTCCCTCTTTTGGGGTATTAGCACCCAGGTAATAGGTGTTCCATCCGTCCATCTCAAAAAAGTCGGTCACCATCCGGATACCTAATTCATGTAGTTCACCCGAAACACTTGTCGAAACAAGGTTCAATCCTTTTTTATTACGCTCGTATGAAAAAATATAACTATAAAGTCTTGACATAATGAGCTGGGTAGCAGCCGTGCAAAAGTGTTCCATGGCAACCGAAATTTTATTGTGTTGCCATAGTATACCTATTTCTCTTTGCGATTCCTGAAATACATGCAAGTAAATATCTTTGATGGAAGCTCCTTGTTTTAATCTATCCATTACAAGCTGCTCAGCCTTGTGTCTGTTTTTATCCAGTAAGGCATTTAAATATGCCTTAGCCAGTATGGCTAACTCAGTTTGATTATGAGTGCTTAGTTCAGACATATGTTTCCCCGGTTGCAATTGAGTAAAAGATCTGTGATAATAACAAAATAAGTTCAGATATGGTTCTCAAGGTACCTTGTTTCTTACGGGATAACAATAAAATAACATGTAGGACATATTGAATTAACATTCATTTCACTTAATAAGTAATGCATATTATTCACAACGTGCAGTTAGTTTGTTATTGGCGGATAGACAAGGATTATATATGCCGGAGCTTAAGGTTGTGACTTTGAACAGGCATCAATACTTATATAAAATTGGCTCATTATGGCCTTTGAGGTTAATGAGCAACTTGTTGCCATCAACTTGCAAGGCGCTGATGTCAAACGAAATTACCTTGCTAAAATAAGCATCGCACAGTTCATCGTTTTTCAATGACAGGCGCACATTTCTTTGTGGAGGATCAGACTCCATGATAACATCCGCATCAATAAGTTTTAACTCCCACGTGCTACCGTCACAACCGCTTGAACCAAAGTCAATCACCAGGCAGTCGTCAATTATTTCGATGCTGTTGATATTCAGGTGGTCATCATGAGCTGTAATATAAGCTTCTGCACTAACAATGACATCATCATCGCAAGGCATTGTAGTGTTGTCTTTATCAGTGTCACATGCTGATAAAAATAGCAGCATATAAACACTTAAGGTGGCTGTTAGTGCTTTCATACCTATAAGACGATAACTACTGATAATGGTTGCTTAAACTACATGGTCAATCGAATATTGAATGTTAAGTTTTTGCTTTCATATTGGCTTTCATCAATGCCACAAGCATGGCATAGCGGAATCGATTCAATGAATAGGTGGCCCCGCTTACAGCGTCAACCTGCAACATGTTTTGCACAGCTAATAGCTGTTTCTCCATTTTTGGGTAGGCATCAGAGGGCATTGCTCCGCTTGCACTCATTTCAATGTTATATTGCTCATTCTCTTCTTTGCCAATGCCATTTTTATGAACTTCGTTATAATCGATCGCTGTAATCTTACCATCTTTAATAGTTAGTTTTACAATGTGTTTATAGTCAAAGGCATCATATGGCGATTCACCAGTATAAGTTCCATCGGCAGCATTTTTGGCCATAACCGGTAATTGGTAATTAGTGATCATCTGACGCATAATAGAATCAGATTCAGAGGCTGGTAGGGCTTCTATCATAAAATGTAATCCTACCATTGAAGCCTTAAAGTATTTATCACCTTGTTTGTAATCCTTAATGTCATCAAGAGAATCTTTTGATTGACAACAACTGTTTAATGCAACTAGTAACAGGGTGAAGCTTATAACAGCCAGCAGGTTTCTCAATCTTTTCATAGTATGTTTGATAAAAGTTTGGTTTTAATAGTCAGTTAAAGGTAGTAAAATATCTATAGTATTTACTCCAAGGAATTTAAGAGAGTAGTATCGTATAGTTAAGTTGCAGGTATTCTGAATAGTTATTCTCAATTATCTTATTTATCCATGCTTCCTGCAAAAAAAACTATTCGTCTAAATTCTAAGATTCTATCTCTTCAATCACTTCAATTTCTTCCGCTATTGTAATAATATCGCATATTTTATTATTTTTGCATTCGCATTTCTTTACGGGGCTGACGTGGATTTGACAGCTTGGCAAAGTGGTGTGTAAGCATGTCGAGCGTCGTGATGCTGGCTCGTAAATCCCGGATCTCAAACTTTTTAATTGGCGAAAATAATTACGCTCTTGCTGCTTAATCGAAGTATAGTAGATAAGCCCAATTTCGGCATAAGATGCTGAAACAAGACATTTCCCAGGTGCTATTGTTCTGAGGCGGCCTGATGTGGAGATGCTGGAAAATCGGAACTAGGAAATGGATTGTCTCGCGCCATTTTCGAAATTTAAGAGACTAAGGTAATGATCGGTGGCTTTGATCCAGTTATTACCCGACAATTAAGTCAAAGCTAAACATGTAGAAAGCATATGGCTTCCTTGTCTGGACCGGGGTTCGATCCCCCGCAGCTCCACAAATGAACTTTTAAATCACTCCCATTTAGGAGTGGTTTTTTGTTTATACCCCTCCGAAAGCCTTATCATTACCAAGATTCAACAATTTGCACTAAGGTTCAGTTACACCAGGGGCCATATACTTTTAGGGGCAGTGTAGCCTTACCAGAAAATGCAGGGAAGGCTACATTTTCAGAAAGGGCTACAATTCTAACAAATTGCCAAATCAAGAAATGATTTATACCAGTTATTGAGACTATACATAATCTATTGCTGTACCATAAGGAATGGAAAATACTATCATTAAAAATATTGCAGCTTAAAAACAAACTTGCAAAGTTCAACCAATGCAATTTTTTTAAGTAAAATATGGATACCTATATTTATATTAACATTTTAAATATAAATTGATTACAAACCTATAAATCCCTTTGGTATGTCAATTAAAAAACAAAACACCATCTGTTCGTTGGTTGTGTTAATACTACTTTTTATATCATACACAGGATGCAGTAATAGAACAGAACTTCCAAAATCAGTACATTTCAGAAAAATAGTTGATAAAGGAAACTCTTCAACAATACATATAACAAGAAAAGGAATAGTCAATAATAATAAGGTTATTTCATCTGAAGATAGTTTGATTAGTATTTTGGATTGTATGGAAAGTCCTCCAACTCCAAAAATTCTATTATTTTTAGATAAAGATTATCCATTTCAATATTTAGATACATTAGTTGAAGATTTACAATTCATTCGATTAAGGTTAGGTATCTATTTAAAAGTAAATTCACCACAAGATTCATGCTATTTACAACTTCACTTCCCTTGGCGCAACGAATATTATAATGAACTTGATTCAATACAACATTATCGAAAAATAGCTAAGAATAGATATGTATTCATACAGAAAGATTCTTTGAAAAGAGTTTTAATCAATGGTGAAATTGTAAATTACAGCGAAGCTATAAACCACTTAACTAAAAGTTTCCAATCTGGCTACGTATATAAGAGAGGGCTTTTCTACTATATTGAATATAACAAATACAATACCGTAAGTCAAATTGTATCTCTAATTGACATCTATAAGAAAGCTTTTGGTAATTATAAGGACGCATTTATGAAGAAACATAAAATTTCAAATGATACCTTCCCCAATAGTGATGTCGAACATGAGTATTACATGAAAGTCCATAGAAAAAGAAATATTATAATAATACCTTCACAAACCATTAACCAACAATAAATGAATGCTTAAAATTTTCATTTGTGTAATTACGAACAATCTATGAATTATCGTATCCTCACAAATTCAATGGTATGGCATTATGATACTGCTTGTCGATATAGTAAATACCAAATACTAGGTTATTTCATCAATTTAAAAGTACGATAAACATGGCGGTGTGTATTAAAACAGAGAATCTTTCCATCCAGTACACTATCACAATTCGTGATGATTTTAATGACCTCATTGGCTTGTAAACTACCAGCAACCCCACAGCTTGTATTAACAACACTGTTTTCATTATTTTGATCTGTGTTTATTTTCTCTATAACGGGAAATATATCTTGCAGTCTGATATTCTGTTTATAGTGCAGAACTGATATCATGCCTTCCCAGTCTTTGACACCGGCATAAACTAAAGGTCGCTTCAATTCACTACAAGCCTTGTCAAGTTGTAATCTGCTAGTCAAATTATCCGTACAGTCACAAACAACATCAAAGTCAGAAATTATATCCTGGGCATTTTGATCGTCTAGTCGTAGTTTGATACCTTCAACTTGAATCTGTTCATTTTGCCTTTGTAATCGTTCGGCCAGTAAAGTGGCTTTATCTTTGCCCAAATCGCTTATCGAATAAGCTAATTGCCGGTTTAAATTACTTTCTTCAACATGGTC
Source organism: Carboxylicivirga agarovorans (assembly GCF_050589845.1). Lineage (NCBI taxonomy): Bacteria > Pseudomonadati > Bacteroidota > Bacteroidia > Marinilabiliales > Marinilabiliaceae > Carboxylicivirga > Carboxylicivirga agarovorans. The sequence continues at coordinate 63,957 of NZ_JBNGPA010000011.1, forward strand.
ATTATCTACAATACCAATAAAGCCAACACCAGCTCCAGCGAGATAGCTTGCCGTAGGAAAACCCAATCCTCCTGCACCAACAATCAATACCGATGTCTTTGATAGGAGGGACTGAGTATTTTCTCCAAACTCTTTTACAAGTAATTGCCGTTGATATCTACTCACCTGTTATTAATTTGAGAAGTAATGGTTGTATCCGCTATTTTATCATCGTCGGCCAATAGAAAAGCTTTTGATAAAATTACCGACAAGCCAGCATCACCTTCGAAAGGCAAATAAACGCCATTTGTGTTGTCCTTCTTACTTCTGTCAGGAACAATGCATAAATACTGATCGTTTGGCTCCATCAATATGTTTGTACTGCCAATATGAATTTTATAAGTACGCAGTTTGCCTTTAACTACAAGGAAACGCTCTTTAACTTCTGATACTTTATTAATCTTCAAACGAGGAATTAATCGTTCCAATATTTCCTTACGAGATTTTGCCAATTCAGATAAATCACCAAATGAATAGCTGTTCCAGTAATCCCTGTAAGCAGGAAGGCCACCTGAATCTGACCAGGCCGGATCATTACCTACACTGGCTACACCAACAAATAGGTCAACATCCCGAAATACTTCAGAAAATACAAGTGGTGGTACATCAACTAGATCAATAAGCTCTTTAGTGTCCAACTTGGTAAAACGAATTTGATCAGTTGCAATGTAATTCCAAATACCCGTATCATTCATCGCATCATCAGCATTCACTTCATTCACCCAATATTCTGCTTGCAGTCCATGCTCTTTCAATTCAATTTCAGCAGCATCGTTGTAAACGCCATTGTCAAAGGCGCCCATTAATGCAAACTTCCAGCCTCTGACTTTCGCCAGCGAGTTAAATTGATGTTGCTTTAGTATGTGAGCAGCCATTCGATTACTATATGTTTTGGTCTTGAGCTCAGCATCTGTCAACAGGTATACTTCTCTAAAGGCCTGTTTTAGTGGTTGCTGTATTTGCTTATCAACAAGGTATGCACGCCATTGCTGCACTTCTTCAACTGTACTGGTTGCCGGATGCCATAAGCTTACATTGCTTGAATGGCTTATTTCAATGACTTCACCATTTACATTACACCAATTATCGGAATGATAAATGCATGATTGCTTTTTACTTCCATCATCAAATATCCAGATAATTCCTTTAGCCAGGTAGCTCATCAAACCGTGCTCCAGGTATAGTTTTACGAAGTTTTCCATCGTAATTTGTCGGTTTGATCGAAACATCCTGTCCAACCTGTCGCGTTGAGCACTGGTAGTCAGGTTAATTTGCTTTACACTATCCTTAAGCTGTTTTAGTTTTTTCGCATGTTTATCCTTAACCTGTTTTGGTATGGTCTTTTGTTCAGTACCGTCGGGTTTAAACCACCGCATACTTGTTTTACCCACACTTGTGATTGTTAACAACGCTTTGTAATCGTCAAAAGAAACTTCTTTGGAACCATTTGTCAAACCGTAAGCATTCACCGACAGATCCTCAATTTCATGGATCGTAACACCCTTTTCATCTGCTGCCTGATGCAGATATTTCTCAATTAATTTTTGGGTGCTGCTTTGCTTGACCTTTAATTTTAGCCTGGACAGGTGACCTATTCCATCCAAACCTTTTGATTTGTAGAGAACGAAAATGCATGCATTGCCTATGGCCTGTGCTGCCGGACCTTTACCAGGTATCTTTTTAAACGACCGCTCGGCAAGGCGCGAAACAATGGTAATTATAGCCTGACTGTGAAAATGTGAACAACACCAAACCAATCCTTTAATCATATCGGAATTGACACCTGAAAGAAAATCATATTCTGAGTATTGGTGTGTTTGACCGTTCCAGTTATAACTTTTGACCGTTTCGGACTCTTTTAGATCGATGATGTAGCTAAACCAATTGATTATTAGTTGCGTAAAATTGTCGCGTCCCAGCTCCTCAATAATATTTTTGCATTCTTTGAGATATTTGGCCGATGGTTTTGAGCCACTGGCTTTCTGTGTCATGGCCAGCAGACGATACCAGTGGTTTAATGCTTCCTCACTTTCCTTATTTAAAATGTCGTTAGCATAAGAAGTAAAAGCATCTTTGCCGGTAAAAAGAACCGGTTTAACTTTTAATTCGCCATTGGCAGACTTAAAAAGTAACTCCTCTACTTTAGCAATTAATCGGGCAATTTCTTTTTCGTAATAATTGGTATCAATCTTTTTAAAATAGGCCTGCATATCCTCCAGGACGGTCTTTACTTCGCGATCAGCCTTCGGATACTGTCGGCCAATTTGATTAATAAAATGTGCCCATGGCCAGGAAAGTTCACTTTGCCAATGATGTCTTTTGTTGGTGACGAAAGCTTTAAATAAAGAATTTATAACATCAGGTGACATTGAAATTTTTATCTTGAACAACTGACTTACATAAGCTTGTCTGATCGAATTATAAGCACTAAGTTGGTGATTTGCAGTATTGTTTTGATTTTTGGTATATTCATTCACTGTTTTAATCAGGTAAAAAATAAAATCAATCTTTTTTCTGTCATCCCAGCTTAATACCTCATTCTTGTATATTGATAATTGATTTGCCTTAATGTCATAGAAATAACCGTCTTTTTGATCATGCTCTTTATAACTTTTCACAATCACATTTTCAAATTCGGAAACAGTACTCTTCTCTGATACTTTTTCCTTCTTAAAGAGATCAAATAAGCCCATATCTATCCTCCAATAAGTGGCGTTAGTTTTACAAAGCTAACTATGGTTTGAGCTTTAAGCTGCACTTGCTGTTCCAAACTATCAACCTGCAGGTTATCAACCAAAACAAAAAAACCATTCTTCTTGAAAGCATCAAGCGCTACATAAACCTGCTTCTCAGAATCAACCAGCTTTCTTTGTTTAGGTTGACGTGCATTTAAGGTTTTTTCTGTCTGCGTTGGCTCAACAAGCCCTTTGAATTTATCATGTGCTTTGCTGTTATACTTCTCAACTTCTTGTATTACCCTTTTCTCAATTATCTCCTGAACTGTAACAACTTCTGTTTCAAATTCAATTTCCTGTTTATGGATTACCTCACCAGTAAAGGTCTCGTCAGTTATGGTTAATATCATGTCTATATTTTAAACAATGCATTTTGAACTTGCGTATACTATTATCAATCATAATAGACTGTTAATATAAATATTAATTGGCGATCTACCATACAGTATTGTCAAACCATACCTTATGGCAAGACCATACAGTATGGCCTGGCAATACATTCAATATCATTTATAGCAATAAATCTTAAACGGAAATAATATATACCTATATCACAGTGCCTTAAAGTGTGTATTCATTTTTAAAATAAGTACCCTGTTATATTTATGTGTAATTTTGACACATAAATATTTGCTAGTAAATATTCTGTTTGTATATTTGTGTCGCAATGACACACGATTAAAGCATGGATGATAAAAAGAAATATTGCTACGAATACCCAAGGCCATCTGTCACAACTGACTGTACAATATTTGGGTTCGATGGCATCGACCTTCAAATTCTACTGATTAAACGCGGTATTGAACCTTTCAAAGGTCAATGGGCCTTACCTGGCGGTTTTGTTCAGATGGACGAAACAACCGAGGAATGTGCACGTCGTGAACTGGAGGAAGAAACGGGAGTAAAGGAATTATTTTTAGAGCAGCTCTATACCTTTAGTGATGTAAATCGGGATCCCAGGGGCAGAGTCATTACCGTTTCCTACTTTGCACTTATAAAGTCAACCGACTTTAAGCTAATTGGAGGTGATGATGCAAGTGATGCACAATGGTTCCCCATTAATCAGGTTCCATCTTTAGCATTCGACCACGATCGGATTTTGCGTGTAGCCCACGATCGCTTAAAAGGTAAGATCAAATACGAACCGATTGGCTTCGAATTATTGGAAGAGGTGTTTACCATTCCACAGTTACAACGTTTGTACGAAGCCATATTGGGGATACAGGTTGATCGACGAAATTTCAACCGCAAAATAATGAGTCTGGATATACTTGAACCAATCGAAAATAAAATGGATGGAGTTGGCCACAAAGGTGCACGCCAATTCCGTTTTGACAGAGAAAAATATCAGGCACTCAAAAGCCGGGGATTCAATTTTGAGATTTAATCACATGTTTTTGTTCCTGTAGCACAAGTCAGGCTTTAGCTGTATTTGTCTGACAAACCAAGATACAGCTAAATGGTTAGCTACCCTCTTTTAACATTGACCTGTAGGTCTTTGAATGGGATTGTTATATCATTTTTTGAGCAAATAATTGCTCTTAACACTTTTAAAATAGTGCGTTATGTTTGGAATTAATTTTGTAAAATTTGACTCAATGACTCACGTCATTCAATTCTCAAATGGTAAGATCAAAAGAGAAGGGAAAGGTTTATCCTTTTATTACTACTCACCAAACACTTCTATCGCTGCAATACCATTAGGTAGCAAGGATATTCAGTTTATATTTAGTGAAACAACCAACGATTTTCAGAAGATTGCAATCCAGGGACAAATCACCTATATCATAAAAGACCCTAAGAAGCTCTCTGAGGTATTGGATTTTACACTTATAAATCGTCACCAATATAAAGAGGATAACTTTGAGAAAATCAACCAGCGATTAAACAATGAGGCGCAGGCAGCCACTTCAAAATTCATTCAGCAATTGGATTTAAAAACAGCTATTCGCAGTGCGAAGGAGATTGGCGAATACATCGATGAAGGTTTGCGATCTTCGGAAGCCATTGCACATTTAGGTGTTGAAGTGATTAATATCGATGTCATTGGCGTTTCTCCTAGTCCTGAGATGGCAAAGGCTCTGGAAACAGAAACAAGAGAGGCTCTTCAAAAGGAAGCTGATCAAGCTATTTACGAACGACGGAATTTTGCTGTTGAGCAAGAAAGACGGATTAGAGAAAGCGAGTTGAATACTGAGATTGCTGTTCAGGAAAAGGAAAAAGAAATCCTGGAGAAAAAATCACAGATTAAGCTTAAAGAACAAGAGAGTGAACGAGAAATCCGGGAGCAGAAGATGGAAGCTGATCTATCTATTGAAGAATCAAAAACTCAGCTAACAGAAATGCAGACAGCCAATATGAAGAAAGAGGCAGACGCCAAAGGTTATCTGTTAGAGAAAACATTGTCTCCATATCAGGCATTTGATTGGAAGATGTTAATGGCTATGAATGTGAAGAACATGGATGCAAGGGATAATATAGCATTGGCATTTCGTGAGTTGGCTGAAAACACAGATAAAATTGAGAATCTGAATATCAGCCCGGATCTATTACAAACCTTATTGCAAAAGAAGTCATAAATGACTACCGATAACGCAATTATTGTAAGAAATAAAACCAGGCTTGAGCAGTTGATCGAACGATTCAACACCAAGGCTCAGGCCAGGTTTTACATCGAACATTCGGGTGGCGACTTTAACGCTTACCAGCAAGAACACGATTGTTTCTACCAATCGCTTGAGAAGATTCAGCGTATTACTGCTCAACACCTGAAGTTCAAGATCATTGACCGCTCCTTTCTCCCTAACTTTATTTTTAGCGAGAATGACTGTATTGTTATTGTGGGACAAGATGGCCTGGTGGCCAATACGGCAAAATATGCCAAGGGTTTACCAATGTTACCTGTTAATCCTGACACAAGCCTTAATGATGGTGTTTTACTTCCATTTAACTCCGATAATTTCCAGGCTGGCTTGTTAAACTTTTTGAATGAAAACAGCGCTTTTAAACAAGTGACGATGGCAGAAGCAACTTTAAAAGATGGGCAGAAATTACAGGCATTTAATGATTTGTTTATCGGGCCTGCGACTCACACATCTGCGCGTTATAAATTATGGTACAACAAGATGGCCGAAGTTCAATCATCCAGCGGGATTATTGTCTCTACCGGAGCCGGTTCAACGGGCTGGTTAAGCTCACTTTTTAATATGGCGAACCGTATCAACAGAGCTTTTGACAACAGTCATCATGATATGGAAATGCAGATGGAGTGGGATGATGATAACCTTGTATACATCGTCAGGGAACCATTTAAAAGCAGACATTCTAATATTCAGCTTTCTGCAGGTATCATACCCAAAGGACAATCATTAAAAATAGAATCGCATATGCCTGTGAATGGAAAGATATTCAGCGATGGGCTTGAGAATGATTATTTAGCCTTTAATGCAGGTTCCATTGCAGAAATAGGTATTGCCAAGGAAAAAGCCAATATAGTTTTTACAGGTGACTTAATAATGTAATTTTAGCGTACAATAAAATCACACTATGTACGCAGATCAAGACAGAGGAAATAAAGAGAAGTATCAAAGGTACCTGGCCGGGATGGACACCATCATCGTGGAAAAAGTTGCCTCGGCCAGTGCTTATTTTCATGAAAAAGAAGGTTATGCTATTGTGGATGTAGGAATGGCTTCTGGCACAAGTTCGTATATACTGGCACTGTTGTTTCCGAACACCAAAATAATTGGAGTAGATATTAATCCGAAAATGGTGGAGATTGCCAATAAGACTTATTCTCTTCCTAATCTTGAGTTTCGTATAGATGATGGTGAAACCCTTGGCACCTTAAGTTCTGAGAAAATTAGTGGTTTCTTTAACTGCTCATCTATACACCATATTACTTCCTTTAACAACTATTCGCAGAATAAAGCCTACCTCACTTTGAAAAGACAAGCTGAGTTACTTTGTGAAGAAGGGGTGATCGTTATTCGTGACTTTGTAAAGCCTGAAGAAAGGGATGTTATCATTCAATTTCCAGAAGACCAACAAGGGCTAAATGATGCCGCTTTGTTAGAGAAATTTGCACTTACGGCACGCTCTCTGGCTCCAATAAAGGAACAAGGTTTTCCAATAAAAAGGGTTGAAATTAATGGTAACAATGCCTATCAGCTTAATTATCCGGACGCAGTAGAATTCATTCGAAGAAAGGACTATCTGAATGATTGGAACATTGAACTCCAGGAAGAATACGCTTATTATAGCCAAAAGGAATTTGAAACGGTATTAACAAGCTTAGGCCTGCGTACCATCGTTTCACAGCCTATCTACAATGCCTGGATCATCAACAACCGATACAAAAACAAATTCAGCCTGACTGAACTCAATGGTAAGCCTATAGATTGTCCGCCGACAAATTTTGTAATTGCAGCGGAGAAAGTTTCTACTAAAGGTACAGTACTAAAGGCTGCACGACAATTGCCATTAATGGATGATAACTTCCTTAAAATAAAGTCATACATCAATACTGGCAATAATGCTGTATTTGATGTGGCAGAACGACCAGGAAGCGTTATTGATGTTCTGCCATTCACAATGGAGGGAAAACAAGTCAGAATTTTGGCTAAGCATGCTTATCCTCGTCCCATTATCCATCAAAACAAACAGCTGATCGATGGAAAACGCTATAGTGGATATATTATAGAAGGTATTACAAGTGGTATTAATGGAAACAATGACCATGATACCCTTAAGCAATTGCTTGTAGGGCGGTTGGGTTTTACAAATGAGATAATTGGAGAAATATCTGATGAACTGAGCTTCTATACATCACCTGGTGGGGTCAATGAGATGGTCAACAGTTACCATATTCAATTAAAAGATTTCATCAACTTCCCAAAGGCAATAGGTAATTATTCAGGCTTCAACGACTCTGGTAGCTATCGCTCATATAACGCCTTGCAACTGCTCAAATCGGCACAAGTGGGAGCACTCCCTGATGCACGTCTGGAATTAAGTATCTACCGATTACTTCAACGCCTGAATCGATCTCCGGAGAAATGGCTAAATGAATCCTGCACCATTCAAGAACTTGAACAAATTGACAGTTGCGAATTTCAAAAGATAGATCAAGTAATAGAGAACCTTTTTGTACCTTCTGATAAGAGCGCCAACTTCTTAACACATCGCCGCACCAAATTCTATGAATATCCAAAGGAGGGAAGCGAGCAGGTTCTGGAATATATTGAACCAACTCAACTTAGTTCAAATACGATTGTGACCTTGCCTGTTTATAGATACAATGGTCATATATATGTTGGTATTGAAAAAAGAAATCTACCGGTTCCCCAGTTGATTGAAGGAAACAGCTGCTTGCTGGCAGCTCCTGCCTTTCGTTTGCCAAAGGATATTCGCAACCAGGATGAGATGAAAGAATATGTGCTTAACAGAGATTTCTTTAACACCAAAGTTGTTGCTATCACCAAATTGGGAGAAAAGTACTTACCGTGTATTGGAGTGTGTCCTGAACAGGTATATCCACACATTGTAACACTTAATAATCCAACTTCTGACTTATACTGGATTGAAGTGGAGGAATTGATTAACAATGCAAATCAAATTAAGGATGGTCATTTGCTAATTGCGATTTATCGCTTACAACACATGCTAATGTAAACTGTCGGAAATTCTTTCATATCGTCCCCTCCGAAAGCCTTATCATTACCAAGATTCAACAATTTGCACTAAGGTTCAGTTACACCAGGGGCCATATACTTTTAGGGGCAGAAAGTGGGATTAAAAGTGGTACTTTTTAATACTGGTGTTTTTGACTTTATCTAAAACCTTTATGGCATCTTTTAATTCTTTTAAATGTTGCGATAAGGTCGATTTAGCGATTGGTAATATTTATGTAAGATCGATCTGCAACAGCAGGCTTTTCCTGATTACCAAATTTATTAATGTTACAACCCGAAATAGTCAGATGTGGGAGGGCAGGTCTTAAAAAAGTCGCGTGGTGATAGGCCAGAATGTTTCACGAAATCATTCGCCATATGTGCCTGGTCATAATAGCCCGAAGCTAATGCGATGTCCAGTAGGGAGCTATCCGGGCGCAATGCTTTTAGGTTAATTGCATACTGGAAACGTATGGTATTAATAAACTGGCGGGGCGAGCAACCAATCATTGCAGAAAAGGAACGTTCAAATTGTTTTCGGCTCCAACAAGCTTTTTGTGATAGTGTATTAATGGACTGAATACGTACCGGACTTATCTGCGGAATAATGTGATCGATGCGTTGAATATTGTGGTTTACTTTATTGATAGAAAGACGACGAACCAGAAAGTTTTCGATTAGATTGATCTGGTTGTAAATCATTTTTTCATTGTATAACTCTTCGCAAAGTATATTGATATCGTTGCCCCATATCAGGTTTGCATCCACACTAAAGTTATATAGATCAGGAGGTATAATCCTGTCTAAAGAAGCCAGTCCATGAGGTAAAAATGTTACTGCGATAAGTCTTAAATGCCCGGAAGCCGAGAGTTCATAATAGCCTTTTTGTTGTCCGGAGAGGACTGCGTTGGAATTATAATTTCTTCCAGGATCTATAGAACTCACTTTATCCCCCAGGAAAAACGTTAACTCAGGCAGACCAGTAGGAATAATGCGTTGGCTATGACTTTGCTTGTTAGCATAGCAATATTCCATAATCCAGTAATGTTTTACAATGCCGGACAAGGGTGGTGAAGGAGGTATGATTCTGAAATTCACTTTGTAAAGATAAGCAGGGGGACATGCCCCTGCAAATGAGTATTTGGTATTTATGCGTGACTGTATAGGCCAATTCGGTTGCCTTCACAGTCGATAAAGGTGGAAAAATAGCCCCGCCCTTCTGCTTCAATCTTAGTCTTTGGAATAACAATTTTACCACCATGAGTGATAATTCTGGATATTGTATCGTCCATGTTATCAGGTGCATTTAAACTGACTAAAGTGCCATTGGTGGAAGAAGCAAAGTTTTTAGCTTTCGATAAGGCGCCTTCATCATTTGGAAAAAGGGCCATTTCTTCATGACCAAAGTCCAGGGCTTTTAAGGAAAGGTTGAATACAGCATTGTAAAAGCTTATGGCTTTCGTCATGTCTGATACTGGTATTTCTACCCATGCAATAAGTTTGTTCATCATTTATTATTTAAAGGTTGATGATGCAAAACTATCGAATGTACCTAACGATATCTTGTAAAAAAGCGACATTGTATTATTGATGGAAGGCGGGTGGATATAAAAAAACACCCCGAAAGAAAAAGCCTTCAGGGTGTTTTGGGAATATATGAATGTGTAATTAACTACATCCACCTTGTACACGTTTGGTTTTTTTAACCACAGGTTTGCTTAGGTTAGCAACCGCTTCGCCAATCTCTTTTAATTTTTGGCCGGCAGTTTTTCTAAAGACATAAACTTCGTTATCTATCTTGTTGTCAGGTGTATCTGATGATAGTAAAAAGAAGTTTGTATTAAATTCATCGGCAGAGCTGCCTAATGCAAAATTGTTGGCTTTGCCAAGGTATTGCGCAATAAGGCAGGCACGTTGTGCTTCATTAGTTGATGCACCATAAAAAACGTTGGTTTTAATGTTTTGAACAATCAGGCTCCTGTTTTCGGGCTGGTGTAGTTTGTCCAATGGAATATTGATAGCTGTTGGAATATGGAATTTATTAAATTCCTCAGCAGAACGAACATCAATAACATTGAATTGATAATATTGGTGCATTAGCTCATATGCCAGTTTATCCCCTTCCATTTGTTGTAGTTCGCAATTACCCGAAGCGAGTTTCGCATCGATACGTTGGGTCATCAGTTCACTGCGTGTTGGCGTTATCATGGTTATCACAACGATGAGCGCTGCTAAGCCAATACCTATACTGTACTTGGTGATATCTTTTTTAAGCCATTGGGTGGCTTTATTATTCACCTTGTTTTCAATGATTGTAACGCCGATAAATGCACCTGTAGCTACGAATACCATCATAAGGGCAAAGACTTCACGCGAAATACCCATCAATTCGAAAACCAGCAGATCACCTAAGTTTTCTGCTATCATTAAGTCTTTTATTAAAGGATATCCTTCCACAAAAGCAAAAATTCCAATGCCTGCGCCGAAAACAAAAGCCCAGCCATCAACCTTACCGCTGGCAGCAGCTACGACACTGGTTCCGGGACAAAAGCCTCCGATAATGAAACCACCTCCCATTATGACACCGCCAATAATGGCAGCCCACAAAAATGTTGGATTAATAAAAATGATGTCAACATTTAATAGCTCTAGATGATTCAGTAAGCTGATACCTACCATTGCCGTTACACCGGCAGTAAAAAACACCTTTAAAACTGTAAAGTCATATCCGTAAAATAGTCCCACCAGTTTACGTGTAGAGCCAAATCCGGCCTGTTCAAGCGCAAAGCCAAATCCCATTCCTACAATAATGGCGATTATAAAATTAAATTCATTACTGATAATATCTGGTACTAATGGTCCCATAACTAATTTCCTTTATTAATCCATAATTTTCTGAAAAACCATGCCATAGCATAGGCCATACCGAAGATGGCCATCATGGTTATAATTCCACCAAATGACATAACGGCCATTCCACTTAGTGCCGCACCACTGGTACAACCTCGGGCCAGTTGGCTGCCAAAACCAAAAAGGGCACCTCCAAAAATGGCCGCTGCTATCCGAACGCCATTACGGACGCCTGGACCTTTTTCAATTTTCACAGCTACTCTGTTCGACATTACCGCAGATAAGAAAGCGCCGATAACGACACCTATTACCTCGAAAACCAGCCATGACTTCAAAGGTCCTCCAGGATTATTTTGTTTTTGGGTAATATAATAATCGGTTGTTGCTGCGTGCTCCGGAGCGACTGTTTCTACAGTTTGAACAACAAAACTCTTAATAGCGCCACTGGCGCCCAGCCCACGTCCTGTTACATAGATTGTTGTTAATAACACAAAGCCCAGGAAAAAACCGGCTAGATACGGATTCATGTATTTCTTAGGTGCTTCTTTCATTGTAATTCTTTTTTTTGTTCCTCACCTTCTTTCTTCTCACTTGTCTTATCTTCCTCCTCCAGCAATTCCCAACCAGTTAGCATTGCTTTTATGTTAGAAGTAATGGTGTGACCTGTTGTTGTCATATAAACGTGTACTATAACAAATGCTAATAATAGCCAGGCTCCAAATGTGTGCAACCAGGCTATCCATTCCAATGGAATGTCACTAACAATAATAATGTCGTTAACATCAAACGTTTTGTAATAGAGGTATAATAAACCTGTCAGTATCATTACCGGCGCCATCAGGACTTTAAATCCCAGGTATGTGATGGCCTGCAACGGATTTAGTTTTTTACGTACAGACTTAATTGTAGGGTGAGGGGCATTTTTGAAGATGCCTGCTGTATAGTATTGTATTTGCTCTTTTAGTTTCGAAATGGTTGGAATATATTGTTTCCATTCTCCGGTTGTAAAGTGCCAGAATATGGAAAATGCAATTAATGCTAACAGTAGGTAGGATGCTATTCGATGAAAGCTGACTGCCTTTTCAAATCCAAGCAAAGCAAAAGAACCATGAATTTCGAATCCTGTTAGTGCCAGGAACAGGATAAGAGCTGCCTGACTCCAGTGCCAGAAGCGCTCAAATTTTCTATAGATATATACTTGTCGCATTGTTAATTTATTTTGATTCAAGTTCTTTTCGTTTATATGCGTTGATTATTCGCGCTAAAGAGTGGATAATAACACCAGCTAAGGCTCCCCATAGTAGCATGCTGCCAATTAAGTCAATCCAATCATTCTTATCACGACCCGGCAAATAGAAATCATTAAGTGAAGCCAGTCGACCATTGTCTCTCACATGACATTCATCGCATGATAAGGCTTTATCTTTAGGGGCGACCATATGGTTTATTGGCCAGTACATTTCTGTTTCAATAAACTCATATTCGCCACTGTATGTCAATCCAACACCTTTCATACCTGCTTCAGCTGCCAGGTGCCAGTCAAAATCCATCCAATAGGCGCTGTCACCTTTTGTTGCAGAATAAACCTTAGGCTGTATGAGCATTTTCGTATTGGGGTCATAAATCTGATCGCCTCGGTGAATTTTTACAGGATAGATCTTAGAATTGATGTCGCCGGCCGAGCCCAATAATTTATTCACCTGCACCGGAGCAATTGAAACAGTATCACCCAGAGCATAATGCTGAGCATTACCATTAAACCATTTATATTCCGGCTCTATATTATTTGCCCAATCAAACTCTCCTTTAATAGATAAGTAAGTGTGGTTACCCAATGAATCTTCTTCATGATAGGGTTGTCCATTGCTGTCCATTTTTCCCGCTTCTGACCATTTCCATGTCATTTTAGTAGAATTTTCTTTGGCATAGGTCGGAATGTGACAAGTCTGACAAGAAACTTTGGAGAAGTGACGATTCAATACATCATCCAGGTGAGGCTTCGCTGTATGGCAGTCTTCGCATCGCAAACGATTAACATTGGTTGAAGATACCGAATATAGCTTACCTTTTATTTGATGCTTATCTGCTGTGTGACAGTCAACGCAGTCCATGTTAATGCCATTGGCTGCCATGTGAACATCCATTTCTCTGTCGCAGGAAAGAAGGGCTTCTTCCAAATCACCATGCTTCACATTGTTACCACCACCACTATAGAAATGACAGGCTCCACAGTTGATTTTATTAGGACGTCCAACGCTTTGTGCCACTTTATTCAGATTGACATTTCTATCGGGATAACCTGCTAAAGCGGCACCTTTAATGTATTCTTCACTCTGATCGTGGCATACCATGCAATCCACGTTTCTGGCATTGTTGAAATCAAACGTGTTGTGCGACATGCCGAAACCAATATGACATTTAGCGCATGCCTGTTCGTTGGTGCTGGCACCGATACAGAAATTATTCAACACATTTTTCTTACCCATTTTAGAGATACCTTTTCCTTCAACGTAGGCAACACGTTCCCAGTTCCAATGATTGGATTGCATTATTTCTTCATGCCGTTGATTGTGGCATGTTAAACAAGCCTCTGTTACATCTTGGGGCGTTTCAAAGTTTTGTTTTAGAATTTTAAACTGGCTGTGATCAACCGCTTGTTCATGCTTACTTGCGTATTGTTGCTTTAGCTCGTATTGCGATAAATTAAGCGGTTTATCACGATGAAAGAAATTCACCAGTAACAAAACAATCACCGTTAATAAAACAGAATAGGTTATCGTTTTATTCATTCTTCTTTTTTTTAAATGACTTAAATTAATTCATATTAATACGTGGAAATCCTAATCGTGTATCAATATACCTCTCACATCGAATAATCCAGAAACAAAAATATATAGATAATTAGATATGACATAAAAGTATGTAGATATTTAGATAGTTTAGAATGAGTCTTATTAATAATCCAGGTCGATTGTAAGAATGAGCTAATTGATCAGATGTAATCTTCTCATATCTGATTGCTGGTTTCATGGAAAATAAAGCACAGAAACGTTTCAATTCAACCCACGGCATCTTCTGATACGCCTGCGTATTTTTTTTAATTAAAATGTTTTACAAGGCCCCGCAGCTCCATCGGAAAGTAAAAGAGCTTGAAATAAAGAAGTTCAAAATGTTTTACTTCAGTTTTTTAGGCAAAATCCATTAAACTTCTTGAATGTCTAAATCTCAACTTATTTCCAGATTTATATGATTTGCATAATGAATTAATATAACTGGATTCAACGCCCGTTAAAATACAGCATCTCGCATGATGTAGTAATACAGACCTTGGTATTATGACCACAAGAGGTGCTATTGAAGGTATTGAAAAAAATAGGCAAGTAAGTTCGGGGACCTGATCGTTGCTGCTTATGAATGCAAACCTGCATACTTATTAGAAATCTGACTGTCAACGAATAGGTTATTTGTCTTTGAGTGAGTTAATTATTCGTTGATTTATTGATGTTATAGGGCTAACTTTAAGGTATGAACGCCCAATATTGTATACAAGAAGTCCTCTTTAAACAGATAAAAGAAAAATTACCTTCAAATCTGTCACTTGTTCATGAAGTTTCGGAGTTGCTAGGGATTAGCTATGACAGTGCATACAGAAGAATGAGAAATGAAAAGCCACTGACAATTGACGAGGCTTTTCTGTTGTGCAAACATTTCAATTGTTCTTTGGATAACCTGGTGGATGAGGACAAGCGCTTTATGACGTTCAAGCATTTTTATGTAGGGCCGGGGGCTTTTGATAAAAAGTTGTGGTTGAGTTTTATTGATGCCAGGCTTCAGCAGATTAGCAAGTCGAAAGAGAAGCAGATCATCTATGCTGCAAAGGATCCGCCGATTTTCCAGTATCTTCAGTTTTCGGAGATTAGCGCTTTTAAGTTTTTCTTTTGGGAAAAAACTCTTTTCCATGCACGGGATTTGGAAGGGAAAAAGTTTAGGGTTGATTGGCTTGAGCCCGAAATAGTTACCACCTGTAAAGCTATATCATCCTGTGCATTGCAAATTCCAACGATTGAAATATGGAATGAGGACACTTTCAGAATATTACTAAGGCAGATAGAATATTATTGGATTTCAGGCTATTTTGAGAGTGAGACTGATTTTATCAGTCTTATTGATAGTATTGAAACCTGGCTCAATCACAATAAGAAACAAGCTGAGCTGGGAATCAAGTATCTGTATGGTCATAAGCCTCATGGAATAGAAAATTCATACACCCTATATGAGAATGAAATTGTATTGAATGACAACACCATATCTGTTATTCAGGATAACAGGAGCAGTGTATTCATGACCTATAATGTACTTGGACTTCTGCAGTCCACTGATGAAACTTTCTGTAAAAATATACAGGAGTTTCAAAAAATTCTGATATCCAAAGCTAACCTTATTAGTCAGGTAGGCGAAAAGGAGCGCAACAGGTTCTTTAACAAATTATATCTGGCCGTCGAAAACCTGAGAAAATCAAAAGGGCTGAAATAATCCGTTAAAAGGATAATTTATTGGTTATATGAAGGTATGGACTATCATAGTAATGCTCAGGGTTTTGCCCGATTAGGGTCGTCACCTCCATTGTTGACCATAGGCTTGATCCAAAAGTTATTCTCTGACTGGCATATTTCAATAGCGAAAGCCACAAAGGAACTTGGATATGTTTCAACGCCATTCAGTGATGGGCTGATGGCGACAATTAATTGGCTAAAGCATGAGCGTTTAATTTAGCAGCCACTTCCGGAAGTTCGTTTTTAATAGCATTCGAAACCATTGGAATACTGACGTTTTTGGGTAATAATTTCAAGAGTAGCCAGTTAATTTTGTTGATATATCCAGGGATAATGACGCTTTGCTGTTTAAACATTTTTTTAATGGCTATTTCTGCTATTTCATGCGGTTTCTGTAACCCGGCTTTCACCCACCAACCTTGTTTATCAATTCGAGAACTAATTTCCATATTGGTTTTAATAGGACCGGGCATCAATACGCTGATATGGATATTCAAACTTTTTAGTTCCTGATGTAATCCTCTCGAAAAGGAGTAGATAAATGATTTGGAGGCTGGATAAACGGTTTTAAAAGCAATTGGACAACAAGAGGCCATGCTCGCGATATTTAAGATATATGCAGGTGTATTTTTATGCAGGTTTTCAATCAAAAGGCGGGTTAGTAAAACAGTTGCCCTGATATTGACTTTTATAATGGCATCAATGCTTTCAATTTTGGCATCAAGAAAGTAATTTGACCCGCCAATACCGGCATTATTAACAAGAATATTGACGGAATAGCTCTTAAGCCACTGTTCTAATCGCCCAAAGGTTTTTTCATTGGTAAAATCCGCCTCCATACAATGTACTTTAATCTCATAGAGCCTCGACAGCTTATCGCATAGCTGAACCAGCCCTTCACCATGTCGGGCGATAAGAAGCAGGTTATGCCCCAGGGAGGCCAGGTGAATGGCCATGGCTTTTCCTAATCCCATGCCGGCACCGGTAACAAGTGCATATTTTAATAGTGTTTTCATGGTAGGTGGTTTAGGTGCTTAATAGTTCTCTGTTTTTATATTTGTTGGTCTGCAGAGTCGTTAATTTGTAATACAATGTCTTCGGAAGCACCTGGGCTATCTGATAGATAAACTTATTCACAAGACCTGGAATGCATATCACTCTGCTCGATGACAACATTTTGAGACTGGTATTGACAACCGCCCTTTTATCCATGTAAAGTATTTTTTCTTCCAACCAGGAATTATGTGTGCATAATCCCATTCGTTTGTGGAATTCGGTTTTGATAAATCCGGGACAAAGGGCCTGCACTTTGATATTGAATCTTTTTAAGTCAATGTGCATACATTCAGACAAACTCACGATAAAGGCTTTGCTGGCGCAATAGAAATAACTAAGCGGAGCCGGAAGATATGCACAAAGCGACGACACGTTGATAATGATGCCATTATTCTGTCGCTTCATTACCGGAACAACTTCATGTATAATTTGTGAGGTAGCCGTAATATGAACTTTTAGCATCTTATTCTGGTCAGCGAAGGATTCCTCATAAAAGTCTTTTCGGTTACCAAAGCCGGCATTGTTAATAAGCATATCAATCCGGGGGAGTTGAGAAATATATTGTGTAAACTCATTGAGCTCTTCGGAGTTAAAAAAATCAACACCGTAAACACGAACACGAACCATGAACCTGATCTCAAGATCTGATTGGATGCTGCGCAAACAATTCATACGGCGGCCGGTAAGAATGAGGTGCCATCCTTCTCTCGCCAGATGATAAGCAAAGGCTTTACCTAATCCGCTTGTGGCTCCTGTTATTATGGCTAATTTACTGCACATGATTTGGTTATTTGCCGGATGATCTGATTTATATCTCTGATAATCGTTCCTTTAAACGTAAAAGGTTTTTTGTGAAAAGTTTCTTAATAACAGGTTCCTGTATCCATTCGGGGAACATTGGTGGTTCGTTGGATTGGGTTATGAAGACTATTTTAGTTTGTTCATCACCTATTTGTTCCATTGACCAGGAAGCCTCATAGTGAGTAATGCGTATGCATTTGGAGGCTGGGTTCTCCATGTGTTCATCACTTTGCAGGCGAACAATGCTTTTTCCAGGAGTCAGTTTGTAAAAATGATAGCGTGCAATCAGGTCACGATTGGCGAATGGCCAGGGAAGATGAATAATAATATGCACCAGTTGACTGGAATCTTCCGAAATGTTTTTTACTGATTTGATTCCTTTCATCCAGTCACTTATCATCGTGTAATCACTTAAATAGTGTTCTGCCTCACTTAAGGAACATCCTGCAATAATTTCACCTTTTCGTTCTCGTACAAAGAGGGTGTCGTTGACTTTTACCCATCTTTCAAACAGCCTGAAGCCATTGCTTCTTTTAACACAGACCCACTCACTCTCATTGGCGGTTGGGAGCGAGGGAGCTATTGATTTCTCAAAGATCAGATTAAGAGAAAACAATTTGACAACCAATAGGACTAGTAAGATCATTTTTCCGAGTTTTAAGTGTTATACCTTTTGCTATTCTATGGTAAAGTTAAGTGCTGTCTATGCGGAGTACGAATGGATATGTATCAGTCGGTTGAAGCGTTTTTGCATTTATATACATTCGCATATCATATGTGGATGCTTAGTGGTAAATAGTCCTATTGATGTGGATAGGGGACTGTTTTTTTGCAAAAAGGAATAAAGCCTGTTGGGAGCAGGCAATTATTTAGTGAATAACAATGCAGGTTGTTCTGAAATGGTAAAAGTTGCGAATTATGCCAGTGTTTCAAAGAGAAAATTGCAATGGATAATTTAGGAAGGATACCCTTGCAGGTTTAATGATGAATTGCTGAAGCGATTTTAGTTGCCTTCTCCAAATTTAACGATAAAACGACATGGTCTTGAAGTTGACCGGCCCTGTTGTTAACCGGCATCTCTTTTTAGTTATAGCTTGATGCTGTGACCGGCTGCAACATGCCCCAACGGCCGTATCCTCTTTACGGGTTGAGTCGTTTCACCTGCTCTAAGTCAATGAACAGGTGAAACTGATGGGTGTTTATGTTTGTATACAGGGTAATGGTTCTTAAGTAATCAGACGATCTATTCAGGTAACTGATAACCTGCTTTAAAAGCTTGCACGCAGGCACCATTCAACTCGCTGTAAGGATTGTCAATAAACTGTTTTATCAGCATAATACCACAATCACCGTAATCAACAGGGGAATGCGCAATTCCGTCAAAAACAAAGCACTGAGCATGCTCAAATTGTGATGCCAGTTTTTCGGCATAGCCATAAGGGCAAACATGATCGCATTTTCCGTTAAGTATTAGGGTTGGTACATTGGTTGCCATCGTCTGGTATTGTTCTGATATATCATTAACATGCCAGAACTTACGGATTTCATCCATAAATAAAGGGCCGAACATTAATGTTTTCAAGCCATTGATAAAGCCACTGTATTCGCTATCTAAAAACAACTGACTATCATCCGCCTTTGGCCAGCCAGCTATTATTGAACTAAATGATAATCCATTACTAAAGTCTTCAATAGGAAAAAATGCCCTTGGGTTATTTATCAATTCAGAATAATCTCCCTCAATGATCTTATGCATGGATAATGGTAATTGGGTATTCCAGTACATTTCCATAAATAGCCAAAGGCTGACTCTGTCGCCGTTGATTACAACTCTGCATTCCTCTTCTGTTCCTGGCCGTTTAGTCAAAATTGTGACTGGCCCTGTATTCAGCTTTTCAAGTGTTGCTAAAAAACGCTGTTTCAGGTTGGGGTAAGCAGAGGCATACTGCTCGTTGTTTTCTACTTCATCAAAGATCTTTTCCAGCATGTTGATGGTATTGGCATACATCCCGTTCAGGGCAAAATTCATATCTACGACTGCATTTAACATGACAGCTTCCAGTTTTTCAGGATAATCCATCATTAATTGTTGTGCGACGATTGTCCCGGCTGAAGAACCAAATAATGAGAATGTGTCATAATCTAAATGATTCATTACATATACGATATCACTGACTGTTTCTTTGTAATTGAACGCTGATAGATTAATTCCCTGTTTGTTAAATCGCAGATAGGCGCTTTTAATGCTATCACAATACAATGTCAATGTTTCATCGGCCGTCAGGTGCTTATCAACAAGGTAGTTTTGAAGGTTTACTATTTCAGGTGTATTTAAATAAGGTTTTGAATATTTCAAACCCCGTAGTTCAATGATCACCACGTCCCTGTTATTCAGAAACAGTTGTCCGGCGTCGGCAAAAAGAGGCACGAAATTATCAATGTTGGATAAACCAGGCCCCCCGGTATTTAAAACAAAGGGTGGGTGAGTTGCAGAATCGCCAAGGCATTTAAACACAGCCACAGCTAATTCCAGTTGTCTGCCATTGGGCTTGTTATGAAACTCAGGAACTTTAACGTAGCCATACTTAAATTTTCCTGAGGCGATCAGGTCTTCCGGTACCTCAATAGGGCATGTTTCTTCAACTAAAAAAGGAGCCGATTCTTTGCTTGAGCAAGCCATTGCAATGCATATGACAAAAGCAATGCTTAATAATTTTAATTCTTTCATGTCTGGTTGTATTATATGGTTATTGGTCACTGTTAATCATCAATGTCCTGGACGAATGGTCATTCATTTCAATCAGAAAAACATAAACCGCTGTGTATTTGACTGCATTGTTATTCAAACGGTTACAAAAAAAAACGTTGATTGTTTGATCTTTTTTAATAAATGAGAGGCAAGACCATGTTTTCAGGATTCAACAACTGTAATAATCGTCCTGTCAAGTGGGTTTACCCACTTTGTGCATCAACGAAAATCACATCAGGCTCTACAATAGGGTGGTCCATTAAAGCATCGGATATTTTAGCCTCAATTAATGCCAGGTAACTTAAATGATACAGGATGATATAAATCGCTTATATATTACGATATCCAAGGCCTTGATTTTTAGTTTGTATTTATCAAAATAATAGAAAGTCAACACACTAGACAGCCTCCAGTCATAAAAGTGCCTGTCTCCTGCCAAACACGGGCCTTCTTCGGGATCAACCTCGCTGCCAGCGAGGTTGATCCGAAGCGGTACCGAACAAATACCGAAGCGGCCCCGAAGAAACCTCAAAGAATTACCGAAGCCACTTTGGGGGCTTTTTTTGATGGAATCCTCATTTTTCTTACTTTACACATACATTATTGTAAAGTAGGATGATAATGATTCATTGTTATTTAACTGCATTGGAAAATGTGTATGAACTTTTTAAATCAGCATTCCATGTCTTCAATTATCTGCAAGCTGTGTTATTTATTACGAGAAGTAGTAAGGTTTTGATTTTATAGAATGCACCACCTTACGATTAAAATTCTTAAGTTTAAAAACTGATTGTTTTTTAGCAATTGTGGTTGGTAAAGACACGTTTTAAAATTGATATAATAGTACCATGAAGAAAATAGAGAGACTTTATGAAGTTTTAGGAGAACTGCTTTATGCTGTTGCAAAAGCCGATGGGGTTATACAGGAGGAAGAAAAGGAAAAGCTTAAGGAATTATTTAAAAATCACGGTTTTGGATCGGAGGTCCTTTGGTCGTTTGAATACGAGGAGTCAAAATCAATGCCTATTGATGAAATCTATAATAAGGTAATAAACTTTTGTCATAGCTATGGTCCTGCTCCTCAGTATGAAGAATTTATTAAAGCGATGAAAATTATTGCAGAGGCAAGCGAAGGCATTAATGAAGGAGAAGCAAAAATAATTGATTCATTCTCCAAAGACTTGTTGGATAGATTTCAAAGAGATGCCGATAAGTTAATGAACTTTCAGAACGACTACTCAGAGTAAGCAATTGAGCTAATTCAGATATTAGTCCAGGCAAAGGACGCCAGGAAATAAAAAAGGCCGCAAAGTATAGTTTTGTTATTCTGTACTTTGCGAGCTGTTATTTAGGACAGTCCGGTTGAATGTATTTTAGAAAGAGCAATCTTTGCTTTGTTTTAATTTGCCTTGTAGTGACACGTATACAAAAAGACATGAAGCTATTCTCAAATTTTATTGAAAAGAACAGTACAGGGAAAAAGGTATTGTGGCTATTCCTATTTACAAATGTTGTTTACGTTTTTATGTTGGCTGTTACAATTCCCAAAACCATGGACTATTCAAACGGTCTGAAACTGTTGGATATGATGCCTGGAGGGTATGATATGGATTATGTCGTTGAATTGTTCAGTTCTCTTGGTGAAGAAGGACGTGAGTTTTACCTGACTAAACAGATCCCGGTCGATTTTATTTACCCTGTACTTTTCGGTCTTTCATACTGTTTGCTTTTGGGCTATTTCTTAAAGAAGTTGAACACACTTAAGTCACCACTCCGGTATTTATGTCTGATTCCATTAATTGCGGGAATTTCAGATTATATAGAAAATATTGGAATAATAACGATGTTGAATAGCTATCCTGATTTAACAAGTTCTTCGGTTGCTATGGTAAGTAGTTTCTCAATGATCAAGAGCATTTCCACAAGTGTATATTTCGTAATCTTATTGATAGTGCTGGTGTGCCTTGGCTTTGTATACCTGAAGAAAAGAAAGTCTGGTGCCGTGTAGATGCTTGTTAATTGGTATTCTTTAGGTAAATAAACGGATATCAGCACAAATAGGACATACAGTGCCATGTTTAAACAAGGAGTGATGGGTGAGGGGAGATAGTGGCTCTTTCATTGATCATGAGATTTAAGACACAAAAAAGCCGAACTATAAAGTCCGGCTTAATGAAGGAACGTATATTAATGGTTATTTAGCGTTTGCCATCCAGTCATCTGTGCTAAGCATCCAGCTTTCAATTACTAGTGGAGCTTCGTCAAAATCAGCATCATTGAATACTGATGACCAACTGTCCAGGTTAAGCATCCAGGCTTCGATGTGAAGTTGTTCGTTAACAAATTCGTTAGAAGCAAATCCGCTGTTGTCGTTTAATCCAGCCCAGTCGCTTGTGTTTAACATCCAGCTTTCAATTCTTAAAGCTTCTTCTTCAAAAGTGTTTGATGAAGCTACAGTCCAGCTGTTTATATCGGTCATCCATTCTTCAACAACGATAGGGTTCTCAGTGAATGTAGTTGGTATAGTCATTGCTGTTGTAGTGGCAACTGCAGCTTCTGTTGAAGTGCTTGAGGCTACTTCAAAAGGTTGTGTCATCCAGGCTTCAATTTCTAAAGGAGCTTCTGTGTCAGCAAATAACTCTTTCAGGTTTGTTGCATATGTTTCTGTAATTGGCGCTGTTGCTACCGGCTTGGTTAATCGTGAATTAATCACGTATGACATATCTTTAATAAGATTTACGTTTTCGTCTTTCTGGAAATATGAAAAGAATATACTCAAAGTAAAAATGCTTGCTGCAATACCGAAAAACAGGTAGTTAATTACTGAGTTCTTGTGGCTATGGTTAACTGTAGTTTTCATCTCTAAATCCTCCATTGTTTGTTACGTCAATGGTATATCAGAATGTGTGCCACACTTTATAAGTAACAGATATATAGATTAATAGGTGTATTTAAGAGTTTTTTATCTGCTAAATTTTGAACGGTATTGCAACAAGAGGCTGTTCGGATTCGAACAAACAAAAAAAGTTCTGCCAAATCAATGACAGAACTTTATATTTTGTAGCTTAATAAGTGCTAAAATAAGAACGTGTTGAACAGAGCTTCACTTCTGCCGTCGGTCTTATTCTTCCTTAGCAGATAATTAAGCTTTATCCAGTACGCTCATTACTTCAAGAACGTGCTTACGGCTTGTTTCCAGCAATTCTTTCTCATCGGCATTAAGATCCAGTTCAATCACTTTCTCAACACCATTTTTACCAAGAATTACAGGAACACCAAGGTAACAGTCATCGATACCGTACTCACCTTCTAATTTAATACACACAGGGAATACACGCTTCTGATCCCTTACAATAGCCTCAACCATTTGTGCAGCAGCAGAACCAGGGGCATACCATGCAGAAGTACCCATCAATTTAACCAACTCACCACCACCAAACTTAGTGCGCTCGATGATTGCGTCCAGTTTTTCGCTATCGATAAGTTCAGTTACAGGAATACCACCAACAGTAGTGTAACGTGGAAGCGGTACCATGGTGTCACCGTGTCCACCCATTAATACTGCCTGAATATCTTTTGGAGATACATTTAACTCTTCAGCTAAGAAAGCGCGGTAGCGGGCTGTATCTAAAATACCTGCCATACCCATTACTTTTGTACGTGGAAATTTAGATGTTAAATGAGCCTGGTAAGTCATTACATCCAATGGGTTTGATACGATAATAATAATCGCTTCAGGTGAATGTTTTACAACCTGCTCAGTTACTGATTTAACAATACCTGCGTTAGTTGAGATCAGGTCGTCACGAGTCATCCCTGGTTTACGTGGAAGACCAGATGTAATTACTACTACATCAGAACCAGCTGTTTTCTCATAATCGTTAGTTGATCCAATTGTTCTTGTATCATACAAGTTAATCGGAGCTTTTTGCCAAATGTCAAGCGCCTTTCCCTCAGCAACGCCTTCTTTAATGTCAACTAGTACAACTTCATTTGCAATTTCTCTATAAGCGAGAACATCAGCACAAGTTGCACCTACATTACCTGCTCCAACTACAGTTACTTTCATAATAAAAAGGTATTAATTTAGTGTTATATCAAATTTCTATAAATCCAGATAAAGTGCATGTGGACAACACTTAACACTTCCCCTGTTTAGTGTTTAATTTTTTGCACACGCAAATATAAAACTTTATTTAGCCCTACATTGAAAATTTGGGGCTTTAACGTTTGTTAGTAAATGAGGTTGAGGTTGTATGTATCTGAATATTAAAAACATCTAATTGATTCTATTTAATGAAAAAATTCTCTATTTAGTAAAAACAGCGATAATTGTTAATAAATCTGACTAATACTTAATTTCACATACGGTTGAATCTTCAACCAAAATTTATTTGTCTGGTGTTGAGCTAATATTTTGTTTTAGCTTTGTATGAGAATTAACAATTTCAGGCACATCATGTTTAAATAAATTTTTGCCTGGGCTTCTAAAAAGTAGTAAAATGCATACAATCAATATAAAAGGAAAGCTGGTTGAATTAACAGATCCCATAGCGATGGGTATATTGAATATTACTCCCGATTCTTTTTTTGACGGAGGAAAATATCAGTTACAAAAAGATATAGAGGAACGGTGTGAGCAAATATTGATTGAGGGCGCTAAAGTTATTGATATTGGTGCTTATTCATCACGGCCTGGAGCCATCCATATTTCAGAAGAGGAAGAAGTGCAGCGCCTCACTCAGGCTTTAACATGGATTCGAAAGCGACACCCTGATGCCATTTTATCGGTTGATACCTTTCGCGCTTCGGTTAGCGAATTAGTTGTTAATGACTTTGAAGTTGATATAATCAACGATATATCAGGGGGGATGATGGATGATCGCATGTTTGAAATGATTGGCAGGCTGGGCGTGCCATATGTTTTAATGCACATGCAGGGGACTCCTCAGAACATGCAACAAAATCCGGTATATAATAATCTGATTGGTGATATCAGTTTGTTTTTTGCTGAACAGTTAAAAAAGCTGAGAGCCTATGGGGCCAAAGACATCATTTTAGACCTCGGTTTTGGTTTTGGTAAAACATTAGAACATAATTATGAACTTTTGCGCGAATTAAATCAATTTGATCTGTTTGACTTGCCCATGTTGGTTGGTGTGTCGCGTAAGTCAATGATATATAGGTTACTCGATGTTGTTCCGAAAGAGGCCTTGAACGGAACTACTGCCTTAAATACGGTTGCTTTATTGAATGGCGCTGATATTTTAAGGGTGCATGATGTCAAAGAAGCCGTAGAATGTATTAATTTAGTGCGTCAACTTAAAAAAGCCTGATTACTAAATGACATTTCTGGATATACGATTTATTGATTTAGTCGACATCGTTTTGGTGGCTTATCTGATGTTTCGCGTCTATAAGCTCATTAAAGGAACGGTGGCGCTGTATATCATGCTGGGTATCTTTGCCTTTGTTATTTTCTGGGTCTTGATCAAAACCTTTGGGATGGAGCTGTCTTCGACCATCCTTGATCATATTGTAAATGTTGGAGTTATTGCTTTTATCGTGGTTTTTCAGCAGGAGATCAGACGATTTCTGCTCTTACTGGGATCGCGCTATAATGTGACCAATCGCTTTTCAATGGATAAAGTCTTTATGTCGCAATCAAAAGGAATGATGTCTATTTATAATAAGCCTGTAGTAAGGGCCTGTGTCTCTCTGGCAAAAACCAAAACAGGGGCGTTGATTGTTATTACAAAAGATTCAGAACTGCTTGATTATGTGCAAACAGGAGAGCTGATCAACGGAGTGATATCAACCCAGCTATTGGAAAATATATTTTTTAAGAACAGTCCCTTGCATGATGGAGCTGTGATAATAACCGGGAATAAAATTAAAGCAGCAGGATGTATTCTGCCAGTTTCTCAAAATACGGATCTGCCCAAGCGTGTTGGATTGCGTCATCGCGCTGCCATGGGTATTACCGAGTCCACTGACGCGCACGCCATTGTTGTTTCTGAGGAAACCGGACGAATTTCTTTTTTTAGTAAAGGGCAAATGGAAATGGGTGTGACAGATGAAGAGTTACAGGAACTATTGAATAAATCCTGATGTTGGAGTGTGAATTATAAAAGGTACAATACTTATGCCTCAAGGGCTTATACATAATAAAGTTGCGATAAGCGGAGCAACAGGTTTTATAGGGACAGCATTGTCTAATTTTTTGGAGTGCAATGGTTTTGAGGTTGTGCGACTTAAGCGGCATCATTTTGGAAGGGGTAGTGGACAACTGGATCGCCTGATAGCTGACTGTTCTGTAATCATTAATCTTGCCGGAGCCCCTGTAGCAGCGAAGAAGTGGACCCGTGCCTACAAGTCTGAGATTTTAAACAGCCGTATTCACACAACGGAACGATTGGTGAAGGCCATTCATAATATGACCACGAAACCCGATGTATTCATCTCATGCTCAGCAGTTGGAATTTATGATAGTTACGAGGTGCATGATGAGTTCTCGACTAATTATGCCGATGACTTTTTAGGACAGGTATGTCAGCAATGGGAAGCAAGGGCGTTTAGAGCTCAAACGATGGATAAGGTGCGTTTGTGTATAGTAAGGATGGGTGTTGTTCTTGGTAATGAAGGAGGAGCCTTCACGCGCATGGCCAGACCTTTTAAATTTGGCCTGGGATGCAAACTGGGGGACGGACATCAGGTATTTCCTTTTATTCATTTAAACGATGTATTAAGTGCATTCTGGTATCTGATCAAACGAAAAGAATCGCACGGTATTTATAACCTGGTTGCCCCGCAGATGATTTCCAATCTGGAGATAACTGAAGCAATGCAGAAAAGAACGCGTAAATCACTTTTACCATCAGTGCCTAAAGCTGCCCTCAGGTTGCTGTATGGCGAGGGAGCAGAGATCTTACTGGTGGGACAAAAAGTAGTGCCCAAGCGACTGGAAAGGGAAGGCTTTCATTTTGCCTTTCCTGATTTTAAGTCAGTGCTGGACGATCTTCTTTTATAGTTTTTCTCACATTATTGATAATGCGGCACTGTTATTACTTATTCATTTTATTATTGTTTGGTTGTTGTTCAGGTCAGCCTGAATTTCAACTGGAGGGTAAGTGGCAATCTAATTGTTGAATCGTCGAACTGAACATCCCAACATCTCAACACCTCACATCCCCACATCGAACATCTCACATCTTAACATCCCTAAATATACCAATAAACCGCATGGAAATGCGCATACGCGCCTGCCAGCACAAAGAAGTGAAAGATGGCATGATTCATAGGTATACGTTTGATCTGGTAAAGGACAGCCCCCAGGGTGTAAAATGCACCACCAATTGATAGCCAAAGTAAGGCTGATGAAGACAGAGCGCCAATAAGCGATTTGCTGGCCACAACTACTATCCAGCCAAGTAATACATAACTGATGGTTGATACCAGCTTAAAACGTCCGGTGAAGAATAGTTTGAGGATGATGCCGGCGATAGCCAGAAACCAAACAGCCGCGAGCATCCAATAAGCTAGTTTGTTGCCAATTCCCAGTGCTAAAAAAGGTATATATGAACCGGCGATCATCAGGTAGATGGCGCAATGATCAAAAACCTTCAGCTTAACCCTTTTTGATTCTTCTTTAGCCGAATGATATAAAGTAGATGCGGTAAACATGGCAATGATGCATAATCCATAAATGAGGTAAACCGTAAAAGATAGTGGGCCGGATGCCTTAAAGAGCAGAAAGATCAGTGCAATAATGCCAAGAGGAATTCCTGTAAGGTGACTGTATATGTTTAGTTTTTCTTCAGTTGGGCTGTAGGTGTTAGGTTTCAACTGCATTTTTTTCTTTCAAAAGTAAATTAATAATATTGATTCAGCCTGCTTATGGTGGTGTTTTCAACAAAAATATAAAAGGCTAAAACTTCATTTTTGAAGCCTTAGCCTTGAATTATGTTCCCCGAAAATATTGTGATTAATCAAACACGCCACCTGTAAGGTGTTTGATTGCTGTTCGGTAAAGCTTACTTTATTTGATAAACAAAGGATTGTAATGGTTGTAATGACGTTTTTACGAATCCGGTACCTTCTTTTACTATCAAGGTATTGGATGAACCATACATGGCATCCTCAAGCGCATATTCACCATCAGCTAAACCCCAGGCCTGAATGACTTCAGCTGGAACTTTTAAAGCAAATGAAGCCACATCAGCAGGCTTAAAGCTTGATAGTACAATTAGTTTTTCGTCATTGCTCCAGCGAACAAAACTGAATACTTTATCACTGTAGCCTTCAGTGTTAGCCCTGTTAAAACTGTGGATTTCGGCATATTCACCCATCAAAGCTGAGCTTGTTGTCGAGAAGTTTAATAAGCGCTTGTAGAAATCCCTTAATTCTTTTTCTTCAGCTGACAATTGACCACCATCAAAAGCCCCATTATTGACCCATCGCTGATGATGAGGTACGCCGATGTAGTCAAAGATGCTTGTGCGACTGTTGCTGCCAAAGCCGGCATCTTCAGCTCCCGGCTCACCAACTTCCTGTCCAAAGTAGATCATAGTCGGAGCTGTACTGATGGTTGTTGAAACGACCATTGCCGGTTTGCCTTTTTGCGCGTCTCCAACAAACTCAGGGCTTGCAATTCGCTGCTCATCATGATTTTCAAGGAAGTGAAGCATGTGGTGTTCTATATCTTTTAGTCCTTCCTGGATGGCCGGCAGGTTATCGGTCAATCCGTGCCCTTGCATAATGTGTTTTAAGGTATCATAAAGCTCCACTTTATCATACAGGTAGTCCATTTTACCCTTGTGAATATAATCGCGGTATAAGCTTGGATTATATACTTCAGCCAGTAAGAAAGCTTCGGGATTGGCATTCTTGATCGATGAGTTCATGAAACTCCAGAATTCAACAGGTACCATCTCTGCCATATCAAAGCGAAATCCGTCAACCCCAAAGTCCACCCAGTAAAGGGCAATGTCACGAAATTTTATCCATGAGTCGGGTAATGTTTTGTCTTGCCAATAATCAAAATGAGCTTTCCAGTCCATTTTGTCATAACCTTGCGGTAATTCCGGAAAGTCTTTTGTACCATCAGGACGAACACCGTAATTGATCTTTACTGTTTCATACCAATCGTAAAAGCCCGGTTGGGCCAATCGGGAACCGTTACCTGTCCATTTAGCCGGGTTTTCATCAAATTGACCATCGGCTAAGGGGTGCTCTTCTCCACCCAGTGGTTTGTAGTTGTTTTCAGGAGCTGGTACTTTAAACGATTCTCCAGGAATATAATAGAAGTTGTTATTAATGGCATATTCAACTGATGTATCATCATTGGCACCAAAGTCAACGACGCCTTCCGGGTTGTTTTTGCCTTCGTAATGACGGGCAACGTGGTTAGGCACAATATCAATCAATACCTTCATGCCATGTTTATGTGTTCGTTCCACCAACGCTTTAAACTCAGCTAAACGATTGGCCGGGTCAACTGCTAAATCAGGGTTTACATTGTAATAATCCTTTACGGCATACGGCGAACCTGCACGCCCTTTTACAACATCCGGATCGTCGTTGGAAATACCATATTGTGTATAATCATTGATAACAGCATGGTGAGGGACACCTGTATACCAAATGTGTGTCACACCCAGCTCTTTTATTCCTGTTAATGCTTTGTCGTTGAAGTCATTAAATTTACCTACGCCATTTTCTTCAATGGTTCCCCAGGCTTTGTTGGTCGTGTTGGTGTTTCCAAACAGGCGTGTGAATACCTGGTAAACGACAGCCTTCTGTTTTGTTTGGCTTACCACCTCCTGTGGTTTTTGCTGCTGGCAGGCAATTAAAGCGACCAGCACTGCTGTTAATGATAAGAATCTTCTCATGAATTTAATTATCTAAAGTGTGTTATTTGTTTATCTATTCCGCTATGATCGTTTTGGCAGTGTTGCCTAGTTTGAATTTAACATGAAGCACTCCTGTCTCTTTACAGTAAGCAGCTCCTTCATCCAGTTTTTTAAACCTGGTTGTTGAGTTAGCTATTTTGTACCTGGCTTCACCAATGCTTATGTGTTTTGTGCTGCGCTTGAAGTTGTGCACGACTAATTCGATCTCTCTCTCTTCAGGCATTCCTTCGTATTGATCTTGTTCCGGAGTCAACCTGAAGGTAAGCTTACCATCATTGATACAATTAAACGTTAATGTTTCCGAATGACTGGATAGTTGATCTTTTCTGCTTTTCCCGTCATCGTCATATAAATAGCCATTGCCATGAAGGACAGTATCATCATGATAGTAGTGCAGTATTAACTTTTCAGAGCTATATGCTTCGGTATTCTGAATCAAGGGAATCATTGGTATAAATGAGCCAGCACGTACAAAAACAGGAATGGTCTCCATGTCGACACTAGCTTCAATTGTTTGCCCTCCTTCATACCTTTTACCATTAAAGAAATCGTACCATATGTAGCCGGCAGGTAGGTATACACTTTGCTTTTTAATGCCCTTCTCTATGACTGGAGAAACAAGAAAAGACTCCCCCCATGTGTAGGCATCTGTATAGTCCAGCAGTTCAGGTTTGTTATCGTAGAAAAACAAGGGGCGCATCATAGGCATGCCTGTTGTGCTGTTTTCATGCATTAGCGTATAGTTGTAGGGCAGGAGCTGGTAGCGCAGGTTGATAAAATACCTTACTATGTTTTTAGTGCTGTCAGGCCAGAATACCGGTTCGGGTGGTACATCTTCCTGTGCATGCGTTCGGTAAACGGGTTGAAAAACACCGTATTGTAACCATCGCGTATATAACTCATCGTCTCTGTAATTACCTGCGAATCCACCCAGGTCAGAATGCATATAGGCAAGGCCCTGCATACCCATTTGCAATGATATTTCGACTTGCGATTGTAAACCTCCCCATGAACGACTGACATCGCCCGACCAGGGGATCATACCATAACGCTGAGAGCCGATAAATCCTGCACGCATCAATGTGACAGGGCGTCGTTCCGGGAAATCCTTTTTAAAACCTTTATAGATTACTTTGGCCCACTCATGACCATATAGATTATGAACTTCATCGGCCCGACCATTTACATGTAGCAAATCATCGGGGTGCACTTCGGGTTCTCCCAGGTCGCCCCACCATCCGTCCACACCACTCAGCGTGTGCTTTTTATAGATATTCCAAAACCAATCCCGAGCTTCGGGCTTGAATATATCCAGTAATGCGGTGGTACCAAAAAAGAAGTCGAAGATATATGGTTCACCATCGTCGCTTGTGCCCAATAGTCCTTGTTCGGCGCACTCTTTGTACTTGCCACTGCTTTTGAGTATAAAAGGTTCGGTTATCAATACGGTTTTGATACCTTTTTCTTTGTTACGTTGCAGCATTAATTCAGGCTCGGGGAACGAGTCGCGGTCCCACTCCAGGTTACCCATGTGCCCCTGTACATCAGGTCCAAACCAATATAGGTCAAGTACAATGCCGTCCAGGGGTATGTTGTCCTGGGCATATTTGTCAATGATCGACTCTACTTCCTGCTGTGAGTGATAACCCATGCGTGAGGAGATATTGCCCAGGGCCCAGCGAGGCAACAAGGGCTGGCGTCCTGTTAGTTCGGTAAAATTACTCATCAGACCCGGCCATGAGTCTGATGTCACAACAAAATAGCTCTTACGTCCACCAACACATTCAAACTGCAGGATGTCCGGTTCTGTTTTGCCCAGATCGAGCCAGCCACTCGCACCATTGTCGAATCCCAGCATGTATTTTTCGGATGAGATAAGCAGTGGCATGGAATAATACATCAATTCAGCATATGTCTGGTAGCCATATGAAGCGCGGTTGTAAAGCTGCAGGCGATGCCCGCGACGGTTCATCCCCAAAGCTCTTTCACCTGCTCCAAACAGGTGTTCAGTTTTATTAATGTTAAACCTGAAGCCAGAAATACTATCATTGGCAAAGTAACCTTCTTCCTCAGAAAAGAGGTATTTGTCGATATGAAAATAGCTTATTTTAAAAGGTTGCTTATCGATGACAACTGAAAGCTTGCCTGTTGACAGACGAATTTGCTCATCTGCATCATTAAAAGTTACCTTTCCATCGTATGGTTTGTCAATAATAGCATTGGCAGGAAAAGGGGGAATTGTGTCTGCGAGAAAAAGAACTTCAAGGTTTGAATCTGAGTAGGGTGTAATAACGATTGTTCCGTCAGAAACCTCAATGCTTAGTTTGTTATTGTTGAAGTTAGCAGCGTTAAATTGGCGATTTTCATTCTGTGCAACTACCAGGAAGCTGATAAACAGCAGTAGTAATGCCAGAATGGATGATAATCGATTGGTCATAAAAATGAAATTTTATAATAATATCCTAAAACTTAGGTAGAGGTGCAATTTTGACTAGCCAATTTACGAAATAGGAGTGTTTTATTAATGTATAAGCGATGCTCTTGTGACTGGTAACTTTATGTTTTTTGCAGTTTTAAAATGGTTAATAGTCATATATACAGGTGTTTAATGGTGGTGCGCATGAGTTCAGCAGGTGTAAATGGAAGTTTTAATTTCCATTGTTTTTTTTATGAACTTTATTTGCAAACGTTTTCGGTGATGAGGTGGTCTTTGATGTGGTTTAAGTATCTTGTTCAATGGGGATTAATATGCCTGTAAAAGAGGGAGTGTATTAAGTGTACTGAGAGTTAAAAACGAAATTATCACCCATCATCTGAATAAAAACTAATGAACTATTGTATATTAGCGCCGCAAAATATTTGACAAATAATTAAAGAATATACTATGAGTAAGGTAGTAATTAAGAGTTTTGATGAATTAGAAAAATTAATCGGTAGTGACCTTGGAATTTCTGATTATCATGAATTTACTCAAGAGCAAATCAACCTTTTTGCAGATGCAACTTTAGACCATCAGTGGATTCATACTGATGTTGAGAAAGCAAAAAATGAATCACCTTTCGGTAATACCATTGCTCATGGTTACCTGACAGTTTCAATTCTTCCTCATTTATGGAATCAGATTGTTGACGTGCAGAACCTTAAAATGCAGGTTAACTATGGTATTGAAAAACTAAAATTCAATGCCCCGGTGATTGTTGGAAGTAAAGTGCGTTTGCATGCGAAAGTTAACAATGCTGTCAACTTAAGAGGTGTGACACGTGCAAACATTGGTATTAAACTAGAGATAGAAGGAAGCAGAAAACCAGCATATGAAGGGGAGATTGTTTTCTTGTATCATTTTAATGCTTAATAGCAAAGCGGTTTCGGTGTAATAAAATTCAATACTGGTAACAAAAATTGATACACCAGGTTTTGTAATTTTATAACCACAACACACATAAAAGCCACCAGTCTTACAAAGTTTAAGCCTTGTAAGACTGGTGGCTCTTTTTTTGCCCTGTTACAAGATCAAAAAAAGAGGGCAACGAAACGATGCCCTCCGGAATGCCATTACTTAACTCTGCGGTCTAGAAATTGCATTCGTGTACTTCGAAATATGCTTGTGAGTGTAAACACGCCGGACATGTGTTAGGTGCTTTTGTTCCTTCGTGAATAAAACCACAGTTACGGCACATCCATGTCACTTTACCATCTTTTTCAAATACTTTGCCTTCCATCAGGTTGTTGTATAATTTGCGGTATCTCGACTCATGGTGAGCTTCGACCTTAGCAATCATTTTAAAGGCAACAGCAACTTCTTTAAATCCTTCTTCTTCTGCTATTCTTGCAAATTCAGGGTATAATTCAGCCCATTCTTCTTTTTCGCCATCGGCAGCTGCCTGAAGATTGTCCTTGGTATCGCCAATGATACCTGCAGGATAGCTGGCTGTTATCTCAACCATTCCACCTTCTAAAAACTTGAAAAAGCGTTTAGCATGCTCTCTTTCCTGTTCGGCTGTTTCAAGAAAGATAGCTGAAATTTGCTCTAAACCTTCTTTCTTTGCCTGTTTGGCGAAATATGTATAGCGGTTGCGCGCCTGCGATTCTCCTGCAAACGCTTTAAGTAAGTTTTGCTCAGTTTGTGTTCCTTTTAAGCTTGCCATTGTTTGTTCATTTTAAGGATTAATAATACGATTCATTTTTGCTAGGTCTCGTAAAGATAATTGATCATAGTTTTAAACAATTACTCTTTATAGGCGTATGTCCTAATTTAGGATCTTTCTAAATATATATCTGTCTCATCACAGCTTGTCAAACATCTCTTTGGGCGAGCTGCATGTCGGACAAGTCCAATCATCGGGCAGGTCTTCAAATAATGTTCCGGGAGGTATGCCATTATCAGGATCACCCACAGCAGGATCATAAATATATCCACATGCTAAACACTTGTGTTTTTCATGGGGAGATGAATCTTCATGGGAGCTTGTTAGCTTTGCTTCATCAATGTAGGTGGGTGCGTTTTTAGGCGCTTTTCCTTTTTTAACCGCCTGGTAGTAGGCGTATGTAAGCGGGTTGGCATCGTTGTTCAATACATCACCATCTTCGATAGTTGCAATAAACAACATGTGCGAGCCAACATCAAGCATGTTGTTGACTTTGCAATCGAACCAGGCAATACAATCTTCAGTAACGATCGGGGCACCGGTAGATGCTGTAGAATAAGTTATACTTTCAAATTTATTTACTGACTCACCACTGTTATAGCCAAACAGCCCAATGGTTTCAGATCTTGCATCCTGGCTTAAGATCGATATTGAAAAAACTCTGCTGTCCCTGATCATTTGGCAGCTGTGGTTGTCTTTACTGCAGCTAATGGCAATCTGGGCAGGTTCAGCCGTTACCTGAAAAGCTGTATTAGCCACATAACCGTTAAGTTTATCGCCACTTTTTGTGGCAATAATATACAAGCCATAGGTTATTTTAAAGAAGGCTTCAATATTCATAAGAGTTGGTTCGTTTGTTATTTTGTCTGATAGTCAATTTACTAATAACATATTCGAGATGGAAATCGTGCAGGGGTGAATTTTTGATTTGTGGAAATATTGCTTTAATTTAGAATGGGTGTAAATAATAAATGAATAACTAATATCATTATTTCAGGATTATTCAATCGGTATATTTACCTTTGGAAATTCTAAAAACGGCAAGCGTTTAAACGCTCAGCCTACCTTTTGGTCTCAGGTACTTTAACTAAGTAATTGTTTGTAATAATGAACAGAATTGTTGAAAAGGAGTTTTTTTCAGAGAATGTAGTTCGTCTGGAAATTGAAGCTCCACGTATTGCAAAAGCCCGGAGAGCGGGACATTTTGTAATTGTAAAAGTTGGTGATACGGGTGAACGTATACCACTGACAATCGCCTCTTCTAACCCTGAAAAGGGAACCATCACACTTGTTATTCAGCGAGTAGGCGTTTCTTCACGCCGCATTACCGAGCTGGAAGTTGGTGATGAAGTAACCGACCTTGTTGGACCTTTAGGCGAGGCTACTCACATTGAAAAAGTTGGTACCGTTTTGGCCTGTGGGGGTGGAGTAGGAGTAGCTCCGTTATTGCCAATTGTGGAAGCTCTTAAAAAAGCAGGAAACAAAGTGATAACTATATTGGCAGCACGAACTAAAGATTTGATTATCCTGGAAGACCAGATCAGTCAATATTCTGATGAAGTTATAGTGATGACCGATGATGGATCATATGGTAAAAAAGGATTGGTAACCGATGGTATGAAGGAAGTAATGGAGCGCGAAAAAGTGGATCAGTCGGTCATTATCGGGCCTGCCATTATGATGAAATTTGCCGCTCTGACTACTAAAGAATACAATGTGCCAACCGTTGCCAGTTTAAACACTATTATGGTAGATGGCACTGGTATGTGTGGAGCCTGTCGTATTACTGTTGGTGGTAAAACCAAGTTCGTTTGTGTTGACGGACCAGAGTTTGATGCTCACCAGGTTGACTTTGATGAGATGCTGCTTCGATTAAATGGTTACAAGGAAATTGAAAAAGGAGCAGAAAATGAATATCTAAAATCGAAAGACAATAAGTAGTTATGGCTGTTTCAAAAGAGTATTTAAAAGAAGAAAGAGAGCAGGCATGGCGAGCTGATATCCGCAAACTGCTAAAAAATAAAGAGCGTACCGGTTTAACACGTGTTCATATGGGCGAAGTTGAGCCGGCAGAACGTATCAAATCAAATATTGAGGTTAATACAGGTCTTACCCGGGAGGAAGCGATCAATGAAGCGCGTCGTTGTCTGGATTGTCCAGACCCGACTTGTATAACGGGGTGTCCGGTTGAGATCAATATTCCAAAGTTTGTCAAACGAATTGAACAGGGGGAGTTTTTAGAGGCTGCCAGGGTCTTAAAGGAAACCAGTGCATTGCCGGCTGTTTGCGGTCGTGTATGTCCGCAGGAAAAACAATGCGAGGCCAAGTGTTTTTATCAGCTTAAAATGAAGAAAGAGCCGGTGGCGATTGGTCATCTGGAGCGTTTTGCTGCTGATTATGAGCGTGAGTCAGGACAGATTTCAGTGCCTGAAGTAGCTACATCCAATGGTATTAAAATTGCTGTTATAGGTAGTGGCCCTGCTGGATTGACTTTTGCCGGTGACATGGCAAAAAATGGTTATGATGTCACTGTTTTTGAGGCCTTACACGAAATTGGCGGAGTATTGAAATATGGTATTCCAGAGTTTCGTTTACCCAACAGTATTGTTGATGTGGAGATCAAAAACCTTGAGAAAATGGGGGTTAAGTTTGAAAACAACTTTATTGTCGGACGAACAGCCACTATTGATGACCTGAAGGAGGAAGGATTTGAAGGTTTCTTTACAGGTAGCGGAGCCGGTTTACCTCGCTTTATGAATATACCGGGAGAGAACTATATTGGTATTTTGAGTTCCAATGAGTATCTGACTCGTATTAACCTGATGGATGCAGCCAATCCGAGAACAGATACTCCTATCATCAGTGGAAAAAATGTAGCTGTAATTGGCGGTGGTAATACAGCCATGGACTCTGTGCGTACAGCCAAGCGTTTGGGGGCTAAACGTGCCATGATCATTTACCGTCGATCAATGGAAGAGATGCCTGCCCGCGTTGAGGAGGTTAAGCATGCCCAGGAAGAAGGTATAGAGTTTTTGAACTTAACCAACCCGGTTGAGTACTTTGCCGATGAAAA
The DNA here is from genome assembly GCF_050589845.1 of Carboxylicivirga agarovorans. NCBI lineage: Bacteria > Pseudomonadati > Bacteroidota > Bacteroidia > Marinilabiliales > Marinilabiliaceae > Carboxylicivirga > Carboxylicivirga agarovorans. Next base: position 101,541 of record NZ_JBNGPA010000011.1, read on the forward strand.
TGGTCGCGTTAATAAAGTACGTGTGCAGAAAATGGAGTTGGGCGAGCCTGACTCATCAGGTCGTCGCCGTCCGGTGCCAATGGAAGGTTCTGAGTACGATATTGATGTTGATACGGTGGTGGTGAGTGTTGGTGTGTCGCCAAACCCGCTAATTCCAAGTTCATTGCCTCAGCTTGAAACCACCCGTTGGGGAACCATAGTGGTTGATGAGGAAAAGCTGCAGACCTCTATTCCGGAAATGTTTGCCGGAGGAGATATTGTGCGCGGTGGCGCAACCGTAATTCTGGCTATGGGCGATGGGCGCAATGCTGCAGCTGCCATGCATAAGTATTTACAGGATAAACTAAACGCTTAAATACCCTTACCATGAAAGATTTAAAAACAACATATTTAGGGCTTCCTATTAAAAACCCGATTGTGGTGGGGAGTTCAGGACTAGCATCAACTATTGGTGGTATTAAAAAGCTTGCCAATGCAGGTGCGGCCGCTATTGTTCTGAAGTCTGTTTTTGAAGAAGAGATTAAGGCTGAAGCAGAGCAGACAGTAGGGCAGCAACTTGGGATGGATGAGAACAACCTGGAGTTTTACGATTACTATGATTACCAGGTGAAAAATGAAGTGCTCGAAAACTATGTTTCTTTGATTCGTGAAGCCAAAGAAGTGGTTGATATTCCAATTATAGCCAGTATTAACTGCAGTAGCTACAGTGAATGGGTGTCGTTTGCCAATAAAATTGAAGATGCGGGAGCCGATGCCATTGAGCTGAATATTTTCAAATTACCATTTGGTATTCATGATGAAGCTGCTGACATTGAAAAAGTGTATTTTGATATTGTCAGAAAAATAGAAGAGCGCATTTCAATTCCTGTTGGTATTAAGCTGGCACCATATTTTACGAATCTGGGTAATATTATTAATCGCTTGTCGCACACCGGTGTCAATGGTCTGATACTGTTTAACAGATTCACATCGGTTGATTACGATATTGAAAATGATCAGGTAATAACCGGAAAAGTATATTCGGGAGCTGATGACTATGTTAATACATTGCGATGGATATCCATATCATCGTCAGAGGCAGGATGTGATTTAATTGCTTCCAATGGTGTTCATGACTATCGTACATTGGTTAAAATGTTGCTGGCAGGAGCATCGTCGGTTGAAATTGTATCAGCCATTTATAAAGAAGGGGCTGAAGTGATTGGTGCCATGTTGAAGGAGTTGGAAAACTGGATGGAGCGCCGCAATGTTGATGCGATTGCTGATTTTAAAGGACGCTTAAGTCAAGGGAAATCGGCCAATCCAGAGGTGTTTGAGCGTGTGCAGTTTATGCGCTATTTTTCAGGTCATAAGCATTAAATTCGGCTATTAAGATATAAATGCAGAGGGCAGAAGTTAGAAAGATAACTTCTGCCTTCAGTGTTTTCACTAAATCGCTAATTTACTGCTTTGTTTCTTACTTTTTTATTTCTATCTTTGCGCCCTGATTATTTAAACCTTCTAAAATTAAGAAGATATGTTAAATCGTTATGAAACCGTTTTCATTTTAACTCCCGTTTTGTCTGATGCTCAGATGAAGGAAGCGGTCGACAAATTCAAAGGTTTGATTGTTGAGGCCGGAGGTAAAATGGTAAATGAAGAAAATTGGGGACTTCGTAAGCTTGCTTACCCAATTCAAAAGAAGTCAACAGGATTTTACCAGTTGTTCGAATTCGACGCTAATCCTGAATTCATTGCCAAGTTCGAAACCGCTTTCCGTCGTGATGAGCGAGTTCTACGTTTCTTGTCATTCAGATTAGACAAATACGCAATGGCGTATGCAGAGAAAAGAAGATCAACTAAAAAAGAACAAAAGGAGAACTAGACCATGGCACAGAATCAATCAGAAATCAGGTATTTGACTCCTCCGTCAGTAGAGATTAAGAAAAAGAAGTACTGTCGTTTCAAAAAGAACAAGATCAAGTATATCGATTACAAAGATCCTGAGTTCTTAAAGAAATTCTTGAACGAGCAAGGTAAGATTTTACCTCGTCGTCTGACTGGTACATCTTTAAAGTATCAAAGAAAAGTTTCGCAAGCAGTTAAGCGTGCACGTCACTTGGCCTTGTTGCCATACGTAACCGATTTGATGAAATAAGAAAAAGGAGGATTTACGATGGAAATTATTTTAAAAGAAGATATTCAGAATCTTGGCCATAAGAACGACATTGTGACGGTAAAGAATGGTTACGGACGTAACTATTTAATCCCTCAGGGACTTGCTATTTTGGCAACTCCTTCGGCTAAGAAAGTTCACGCAGAAAACTTGCGTCAGAGAGCTCATAAAGAAGAGAAAATCAAAAATGAAGCTCTTGAAGTCGCTAAGACACTTGAAGGTAAGTCATTTACTATCGGTGCTAAGGCTTCATCAACCGGTAAGATTTTCGGTTCAGTAAACACTATTCAAATTGCAGAAGCTTTAACTAAGGAAGGTTTTAACGTAGAGCGTAAGAACATTTCTATGAAAGAAGATGCTAAAGAATTAGGTACTTACAATGCAACTGTAAAATTACACCGTGAAGTTAAGGTAGACATCTCAATTGAGGTAGTTGCCGAGTAACACTTTTATTAATCTCGGATAGATTAAAAAAACATTTTTCAAACAGACATAAACCACCATGGGGACATGGTGGTTTTTTTGTGTCCTGTTATCTGGTCCATTCATTTTTTTATGATGCGGAGTTCTGTTGTAAAAGTTTCCGCGAGGATTTCTAATAGCTTCCGCGAGCATAATTAAAAGTTTCCGTGAGGATTTTAATAAGCAGGCATGTGGGCTTTGTATGTGCCATGAACAACGAAGAACGGATCATATGCAAAAGTGGGGTCTAATCTGAAAATGTTTAATTTTGTGGTAAATTAGAATTAAACTAAAGAGCTTATTAAGGAAGTTATCAGCTTTTTTCTATAAGCATAATACACCAGCTTGTATCTAAGATATTTCTTAGGCTGAAAGCCTAAAACATCATAACAAGGGGCAACGCACCTTGCAAGATTAATCGATTAACTGTCAGGCTGTAAGTCTGAAACTATCGCTAATAATATTCAGGCTTATATTCCAGGTTATACTCCTTAAAAAACATCTCAAGCTCCTCTTGATAGGATAAATGCTTATGATGTTCTTATTGGTTGATTATATATCTATTTATGGTTTCTGGTTTTGAACTAATTTGGATAATAAAAGGGTATCTTTCTTTTATGCCAAATGCCAGATGGACATAAAGTTGTGATAATGATTGTCCCATAGTTTATGGATAAGCGTATTATAAATGTTCCAGACCTACAGCCTGGATTGTCATTGTATATATGTGCTTGGGGCGTTGCCCCAAGTTTTGATGTATCAGGCTTTCAGCCTGACATGCAGCTATAATATTATTAAATTTTTCATCAACGGAGAAACTGAAATTTCAGTTAATCACCCTAAACCTAAAATAATAAAAACAGAAGCCAATTTAGAGGTGTGTCAGATGTGAAGTTTTTTCTTTACAGACTTTGTAAAATTTATGCCTGGACCCAGAATTTGGTTCTGATCCCGAAGAACTTCTTCCGGGTGCATTGCCGGTTCTCGACTCATCTTCTTACTTCTTATTGATCCGGCTAAAAAATAAGGCACAAAAAAAGCGAATAACAATTTTGTTATCCGCTTATTGTATGATTTAAAATACTGCTTATTTTACTGCAATAGTTTCAATCTCAACCATTACGCTCAATGGTAGCTCTTTGACAGCGAAAGCTGCGCGAGCAGGAGGGTTCTCCTTGTAGTAAGAACCATATACTTCATTCATAGCTGCAAAGTTGCTCATATCGCTAAGCAGGCAAGTTGATTTTACAACATCGGCAAAAGAATAGCCAGCTTCCTCAAGAATAGCAGCAATGTTTTTCATTACCTGCTCTGTTTGTTCTTTGATGCCACCTTTTACAACTTTACCGGTTGCCGGATCTACAGGAACCTGGCCAGATATGTATAAAGTACCGTTGGCTTCAATAGCCTGGCTGTATGGGCCAATTGCTCCGGGAGCATTTGTTGTTGAAATTACATTTTTCATTTTTATTAGTTTATTTAAGGATTAATCATGTCTTATTAATAGAAACTATCGTTATCACGCGGGTGATTGCGTTTTTCGTATTTAAGGTCCTGCAGCATGCTTGAATTCACCCTGATGGTGAAGAAGTATGATTTATACCGGCCAACCGGAACGAGGTTGAAATTCATGCTCCAACAGTGCAGATCGCGACTGATACCAATGTTGGTGTGAGCTATCTCTTTTAGGTCAAAACTATAACCCGATGCGAAGTTGATCCTCCACTTGGGTGTTAATGACAGGTTTCCGTTCAGGTTAATATCGGAAGTGATCTTGTAATCGTAGGCCATCTTTTTAGGATCAAACTTCTGCCTGTCTTCGGTCAGTCGAAACGAATAATTAATGGATATGTTCCATGGTATTTCAAATTTGGCATAACCGTCATCTCCCTCAACAAAACTCGCATTGGCTCCCTGGAAGGCGGCACGCGGATCAAACTCCTGGTCGTTTAAGGGATCGGGTGGCAAGTCGTTGGGGTCGTCCTGGGTTGCATTCGGATCAGTGGTGCCGTCTTGCCTGTCCTTCTTCTTAAAGGTGTCTGAACCAAAGTTAAGACCAAAGCTCAGATTGGCACTTGTCATACGAAACAGCTTCTTTTGCTGCGAAAATACTGACTCATTAACACGGATCACCTGTCCGTTGAGCGTATCAAGAGCATAAGGATCAAATTGAGCCCCAAAGTTGACATTCGTACCAAACAGTTTTGTTCGACCGGTCATGTTAACTGGTTGCCATTTCAGTGAATCGGCCAGGAAGTTGTAGCTGGTACTAAAGTTTAAGCTTTCCAGTATTTTTAACTTCTTAAAACCGGTTGTATCCTTGTCGCTTTTTACTTTCATTTCAAGTGTATTACCTAAGCTAACACTCATTGAACCTGATTTGCCCCGTCCCGGCGTTCCATATAAAGAGCCTTCATAGTACGAGTAGTCGTGTCGAACAATTTCGTCGCGTTCTTCATCGTAGTATTCAAACCAATCGTAATAGCCGTAGCGTGAATCGCCAAAGTCAGGACGGTAAGACATGGAAACAGATGGTGTGGCCACGTGTCGGATGGCATCAACCTTATCACCAAATAGTTTTCTCCATGGTTTGAAGAACGTGTATATCTTGGTCGAAGTTCCGGCACTTAAGCTATAGTCATACACACGATTAAAACCATTAATGGTATCGGTATTAACAATGCTTTGAGATTCTTCGTCGTAACCTTGTTCTATTTTCTTCAAATACCAGCGTTCGGTATAGTTGAATGATGGCGTTACGGTAAAATGCTTCAGAAATTTAAGGTTCATGGCAACAGGGATGCTGTGTCTGACCCCGTTTTGCCATTGATTGGCCAGACTTTCGCCATCTAAGCCAAGTTCAGATTCTTTCGCGTGAACGTAGTTTTTCAGGTTACCGGTGTAAGAAAGGCTGATCTTCTCCAGCATATTTTCCTTGGTGCCGACCTTATCTTTCTTTTTAAAAGGATAGAATCGGTTAACTGTGAATGTTAAATCAGGAATGGTCAAGTCAATAGTTGTATCCCTGCTGTTTTGCGAGTGTAGCAAGTTGGCAGAAAAGTTATAGGGTTTACCCGCCCATCTTTTGCTGTATGAAATACTAGATCGCTTGGTGTTGGTTGATATATTATTATTGGCCGGGTTATAAAGGTTGTTGATGTTATTCTGGTCAAATGAACTGGTTGAGAAATTTACACTTGCCGAGAACGTTTGATAGGGATTGGCTTTGGCGTCCTGTCGGTGCGTCCAGTTAATGGCCATGTCCTTTGTTTTGCTGTAATCAGGCAGGTCTTTCTCACTAAAAATATTGGTTATATACTGGAAATTAAAACGTCCGCCGTATTTATACCGGACTTTATAGTTGGTGCCAGTTCTGATTGCCCAGGAGCCATTGGTAAAAATATCACCTTTAACCATAAAGTCGAAATAATCACTGGCAGCCCAGTAATATCCTCCATCGGTCAAACCAAATCCCCTCACTTGCTCATCGCGGTATGATGGAAACAGGAAACCGGAGCTATAGGAGCTGGTTGTTGGTATGATTGCAAATGGAACCAGTATGGGAAGCTTGACGTCTTCAACAACCAGGTAGGCGGGCCCTGTAACTGTTTTCTTACCCGGAATAACCTTAGCCTTGGTTAAATTGAGGTAAAAGTGAGGATGGTCATGATGATCACAGGTTGTGTACTTGGCATCCTTCATGCAATAGGAGTTGTCTTCTATTTTTTTTGCTTTGTTACCAACAACAAACCCTTCGCCCTGTTCGGTTACAATATGCTCAATAATGGCTTTTTCTGTTTTGAAATTATATTTCATGCGGCGCATCGTATACTCGCCACTGGGATCGGTAAATACTGGTAATCCTATCTCATTGCCCAATGAGTCAACGGTTCCGTATGCCAGTGCAGTACTGCTGTCCATATCCAGTACAATGGTATGTGCTTTTAGTAAAACATCCTGGTAACTGACCTGGGCATCGCCATACATATATGTTTTTTGATTCTCATTATCCAGTCGTATAGAATCCTTAGCGCTGTATTGAACTTCTGCATCAATTATAAATGAACCGGATTCTTTTTTAGTTGTATCAGCAGCTTCTGGTTGCTGTTGATCAACCCGCTGTAGGTTATTCTCTTGTGCATTTACAAAAGCGTATAAGTGGGAGAGACTCATTAATGCAACTGTTAATGCGATAGTTTTGAGCGTCTTGTATGCCTTAAGTCTAATTAGTGTCAAAGTGGTATTTTTTTCAAGCGTTCACAAAAATAGTCAAAAATTGCGCACATGCAGGCTCTCTCTGTAAAATATGCCTTAAGCATTGCTTTTTTAAGTGTGTATAATTTTCCTATTTTTGAACAGTAATAATGTAAAAGTATGACAATTTATTTACTAAATACACGCCTGAAATTTTTTGTCTGTATAAGTGTTTTAGCTCTTTTTAACACTTTCGTTAGTGAGGGACAGGAGGCTATGCAGTTCAGGACTGTTGTGATTGATGCCGGACATGGAGGGAAAGATCCTGGAGCTGTTGGTAAAACGTCAAGGGAAAAAGACATTGTTTTAAATGTTGCTTTAAAACTTGGCTCATATATAAATGAATATTTACCCGATGTGAAGGTGGTGTATACCCGCGACAAAGATGTATTCGTACCATTAAATAAGCGTGCTGAAATTGCCAATAAAAGCAAAGCGGATTTATTTATATCAATACATGCCAATGCCATTTCAACGCCAAAGATATATGGTGCTGAAACATTTGTTCTTGGACTTCACAGGACTAAAGAAAACCTGGAGGTTGCCAAAATGGAAAATGCGGTAATTGTGTTGGAGGAAGATTATACCACAACCTATGAAGGCTTTGATCCTAATTCGGCAGAGTCATATATTATATTTGAGTTGATGCAGAATATACACATTGATCAAAGTATTCAAATGGCGTCTTTGGTTCAAAATCAATTTAAAGAAAGAGTAGGACGTCGTGACCGGGGTGTTAAACAAGCCGGTTTTTTGGTTTTAAGAAAGGCTACCATGCCCAGTGTTCTGGTAGAGCTTGGTTTCTTAACCAATAGTACCGAGGAGAAATTTATTGCTTCAGAAAAAGGACAAACCTACATGGCTTCAGCTATATTTAGGGCAGTTAGGGCCTATAAAGAGGAGTTTGACGCTAAAAGTACAATGGAAGACATTGCACGAAGGGCTGATGAAAAAGAAGCGCAGCAGGTTAATTACAGAATACAGGTGGCTTCATCTAAAAAGAAGATCAAAGAAGGTACACATATCTATAAAAAGTTTGATGATGTGTGGGAATTTAAAGATGGTGAACGCTACAAATATACTACCCGGTGCAGTTCTGATTATTCTGCGATCTTAAAGTCCCTTGAAGAAGTAAGAGATCAGGTTTCTGATGCTTTTATTATTGCCTTTAAGGGTGATACAAAGATCGGTTTAACAGAAGCTCGCGCCTACCAGAAGGAACAAAACTAAGAAACCGTCATTTTACTTGCATTTTTGGTATATTGCTGTGGTAAGGCAATCCATTACAAATGAAACCAAATAACTCAATAATGAAGAAAGAAGTTAAGATAGGAGTAACAGTATTTATTGCTTTTCTGATCGTTGTATGGGGATTTAACTTTCTCAAGGGGCGTAATATTATAGAAGTTGGCAAGTCTTATTACGGCGTTTATGATCGCATTGACGGACTTACCAAGGCCAGCCCTGTTTTTTTCAGAGGGTTTAAAATTGGTTCGGTTCGTGATATTGAATTTCATCCCTATCAGCCCAATCGATTTTTAGTAACATTTTCTTTATTTGAGGAGATTCCAATTCCTGCTGATTCAAAAGCGCAGATCTATAGCCTGGATTTAATGGGTTCTAAAGGTGTGCAGTTCATCGGTGGCTCAAGTCGGGATATGTTGGCTGTAGGAGATACTATGAATACATCGGTAATGGGCGATCTGGCCGATAAAATGAGCATGGAAGTATTGCCTTTAAAAGACAAAACAGAGCGTTTGATTGTTAAGCTGGATACTGTATTGACAAATATTGGTGAGATGTTTGGTCAGGAAAAGGGACGTTTTAGCTCCAGTATGTATAACCTGGAGCGCTCTATGCGCAACTTTGAGTCAATAAGTCGCAACCTGGCTAAGAAGATGGAAGATGATGGTGATGTTACTGTCATGCTGCAGCGAACGGATTCCCTCATAGCCATGCTATCTGCCCAGCGTCCTCATATTGATTCTACTTTCTCTAATCTTGAGAAGTTTACAAGTCAGTTGGAAGCTGCCAATATTGACAAAACGGTAGGGCAGTTAAGTGCCACCCTGCAAAGTGTGAACCTGTTAATCGACAGTATTAATGCCGGAAAAGGTTCCCTGGGTAAGCTTATGCATGATGAAGAGTTGTATGCTTCCTTATCAGAGGCCAGTAACAACCTTAATCGCCTGTTGATTGATGTGCGGCATAATCCAAACCGGTACGTGTCTTTTTCTGCCATAAATATGGGAAAAAAGGTCGTTGTGAGTGATCAGGCATATGGGGTTGGAGGAATTGTTTTTGAAGTGGTCATTAAAGAGTCCAAACAGCCTCTTGGATTGGGTAATGAAATACCAAATAGTGGAATTAAAATCTACGAAGATTATCGCAAATCGAAGTATATTTATACTTGTGGACAGACAACTGATTTTGACGAAGCTCAAAAAATATTAGATGAAGTGAAGCAATTCTATGACGAATCTAAAATTGTCGCGTTGGAAGATGGCGTGCCGATCAGCCTGAAAAAAGCCCTGAAAAAGAGGCGATAATAAATGTTCATACTGTTAAGTAGTAGGGGCTTGAATTTTTTTTCAAAAAAAATCAAGGCATCTTCAATAAACACACAAAAGGTTTAAAAACAGGGCATTTGGTATGTTAACTAAAAGTTTCCTGAAGAATATAAGTGTCAATAAATCAACGGCTTGCTGTATTTAGTTTTAATTGCTTGATTTCTAGGCACCAAATCTTCCATTTTAAAATGTCAAGCTTTAGTATGTTTTTTTTTCATTTATTTTTTCACAATTTTTGTTTTCGCATTTGAGATAGTTAGCAAACATAATTCTATAAAGGAAACAGAAAGAATGGAAGTCGATTACAAAAGAATTTGGGGTAATTGCCTGAATGTGATTAAGGATAATATACCTCAGATTAGTTACCAAACCTGGTTTGAACCTATTGTACCTGTCAAAATCGATAAAGACGTTTTAACGATACAGGTGCCTAGTCTTTTCTTTTATGAGTACCTGGAAGAGCAGTATATTGACTTATTAAGCAAGACGCTCAGAAAGGAACTTGGTAGTAATGCCAAGTTAGAATATAATGTGGTAATGGATAATGCACATGTGGCTAATCAACGTCCATATACCTTAAATTTTCCGACAAGTAACAAAACAGACCTTCGTAATCGACCTGTGAGTGTTAATAATCAGGAAAAGCCCGATATTCGTAATCCTTTTGTAATACCAGGAATTAAGCGATTAAGCGTAGATCCGCAGCTTAATGGTGATTATAACTTCGAGAATTTTGTTGAAGGTGAATGTAACAGGTTGGCGCGTAGTGCCAGTTTAGCGGTAGCTAAAAATCCTGGTAAAACAGCATTTAACCCCTTGTTCTTGTATGGGAACTCAGGTTTAGGTAAAACTCACCTGGCGCAGTCAATTGGAATTGATGTTAAGCGTAATATGCCTGAGAAAACCGTTTTATATGTTAATGCTAACAAGTTTCAAACCCAGTTTACCGACTCGGTAAGAAATAACTCTCAAAATGACTTCCTCAATTTTTATCAGATGATTGATGTTTTGATCATTGATGATGTGCAGGAGTTTGCAGGCAAGACAAAAACACAAAATACCTTCTTCCACATTTTTAATCATTTGCACCAATCAGGTAAACAATTGATTTTAACATGTGATAAGGCTCCGGTTGAACTTCAGGGAATGGAAGACCGATTGTTGTCACGTTTTAAATGGGGTTTGTCTGCTGACTTGCAGATTCCTGATTTTGAGACAAGAGTTTCTATTCTTAACAAGAAGATATATAAAGATGGATTATCGGTTCCGGAGGAGGTGATCTATTATATTGCCAGTAATGTGGTAAATAATGTTCGTGAACTGGAGGGAGCATTGATCTCTTTATTAGCACAGGCGACGCTGAACAAGAAAGAGATAACCTTCGAAACAGCTAAGCAGATCATTGATAAGCTGGTTAAAAAGACGACTAAAGAGATTTCTATTGATTCTATTTCCCAGACAGTATGTGATTACTTTGGTCTGGATCTGGATATTTTACAATCCAAAACGCGCAAGCGCGAAATAGTGCAGGCCCGTCAGATTGCCATGTTCTTTAGTAAGGGCTTAACTAACTCATCACTGTCAACTATCGGTGCAAAAATCGGTAAGAAAGATCATGCCACTGTGCTGCATGCCTGTAAGGCCATTAATAATCTGATTGAAACTGATAAGGATTTCAAAGGACAGATCAAAGAAATTGAGGCGCAATTGAAATCATAACTCGAATTAATAAGTTGCAAAACATAAAGACATCTCATTTAGGGATGTCTTTTTTTTATACTTTTGGCTTTCGAGCTTAATTGAAAGCTATAATGAAATCCAATCAAAATCTAGTAACAATGAATAAATTATTTAGTGTTTTGATGGCCTTACTGGTGCTGGTAAGTGCATGTCAAACCAAGACAAAGACTACAGAAAGTATGAATCCATTCTTTACTGAGTATGAAACGCCGTTTCAAACACCTCCTTTTGATATAATTAAGGTTGAGCACTATATGCCTGCTTTCGAAAAGGGTATGCAGGAGCAGGTTGAGGAAATTGATGCAATCGTCAATAACTCCGCTGCGCCTGATTTTGAAAATACTATTCTGGCTTATGATCGTTCAGGAGAATTGCTTGATAAAGTCGGAGCTGTGTTTTTTAATGTGCAGGGTACTGACAATAATGACGAGATACAGAATATTGCAAGAACAATTACGCCTTTGTTGACCAAGCACTCTGATAATATTTCCATGAACATGGGGCTTTTTAAAAGGGTTAAAGCAGTTTATGAGCAGCGTGAGGAAATGAATCTGACGCCTGCACAAAAGCGGGTTACAGAGAAATATTATAATGACTTCGTTCGCAATGGTGCTGAATTATCGGCTGATGATCAGACCAAGCTAAAGAAGCTAAATGAGGAGTTGTCGAATTTGCAGCTTTCATTTAGTGAAAACCAGCTTAATGAGACAAACAATAACTTTAAATTAATCATTGATAATGAAGCTGACCTGGCAGGCTTGCCGGAAGGTGTTAAATCGGCAGCTGCTGAAGCCGCTAAAGAAAATGATATGGAAGGTAAGTGGGTGTTTACATTGCAGAAGCCTAGTTGGATTCCATTTTTACAGTATGCGGAAAATCGTGATCTGCGTGAGAAGATCTATCGTGGTTACTTCATGAGAGGTAATAATGATAATGAATTTGACAATAAGGAAATTGCCCGTAAAATGGCAATGTTGCGCAGTGAGCGGGTTAAGTTATTGGGCTATGATACGCATGCTGATTATGCCATTAACGTTAATATGGCTAAAACACCTGAAAATGTAGAGGAGTTTTTGATGGGGCTTTGGGAACCAGCTCTAAAAGTAGCTAAACAAGAGTTGAAAGAGATGCAGCAGATAATCGACCGTGAAGGTGGAAAATTTGAATTGCAATCATGGGACTGGTGGTATTATGCCGAAAAGTTGAGAAAAGAGAAATATGACCTTGATGAGTCTGAAATTACACCATATTTTAAGTTGGAGAATGTGCGCGATGGAATGTTCTGGGTAGCTAATCAGCTTTATGGCGTGACATTTACTAAAATCAATGATATTCAGATTTATAATCCTGAAGTAGAGGTTTTTGAAGTCAAAGAGGCTGATGATAAGCACATTGGTTTGTTATATCTTGATTATCATCCACGTAGCAGTAAGCGTCCTGGTGCGTGGCAAACGAGTTTCCGTGAATCAATTACAAAGGATGGTAAGAAGATTTCACCTTTGGTGTCATTGGTTTGTAACTTTACCAAACCTACGGGTGATATGCCGGCATTATTAACATTTGATGAAGTGAGTACCCTGTTCCATGAGTTCGGACACGGATTACATGCTTTATTCACAGCTGGGGAATATAGCCGAACAGCAGGTGTGGTGCCTCAGGACTATGTTGAGTTGCCATCGCAGATTATGGAAAACTGGGCTGCTGAGCCAGCAGTAATGCGCCATTATGCGCGTCATTACAAGACCGGTGAAGTGATTCCTGATAACTTAATTGAGAAAATTCAGAAAAGCGGTCACTTTAACCAGGGGTTTGCAACGGTTGAATACCTGGCGGCTTCGTTGCTTGACCTTAACTGGCATAAATTAAAAGCCGGGGAGACAGTTGAGAATACGGTTGCTTTTGAAAAAGAAGCGATGGATAATATTGGTTTGATTGATGAAATTATTCCAAGATATCGTTCAACATACTTTGGTCATATCTTTAGCAGCGATTACTATGCGGCTGGGTATTATGTGTATATCTGGGCAGCTGTTCTTGATTCGGATGCTTTTGATGCCTTTAAGCAAAGTGGTGATATTTTCAATAAAGAATTAGCTGCTAAGTTCCGTCAGCATTGCTTGTCGGAGTGTGGTGATGATGAAGGAATGGTTCAGTACCGTAAGTTCAGGGGACAGGATCCTTCACTTCAGCCTTTATTAAATAAACGTGGTTTAAACTAAGCCTGGTTTTAATATAAAATTAAAGGTCGATGCATGCGCATCGACCTTTTTTAGTTTTTGAAGAAAAGCTACCGGGATAACAGAAAGAATGCATTTGAGATAGTAGAGATCTGAAGCCGGTAACTTTCCCAATCATACAAGTTTTTATGATGTAATCCAGTCAATTATTTCCTTATCGTCAGGTTTGGTTTTAGGAGATATTACTTTTACAATTTCACCTTTTTCGTTAATCAGGTATTTTTGAAAGTTCCATTTAACCTTACTGTCTTCGAAGTTGTTAAGTGAACCTGTTGTCAGCCATTTGTAGAGCGGGTGAATGTCGTCGCCTTTAACCGATATTTTACTCATCATCAAAAAGGTAACGCCGTAATTTTTCTCGCAGAATGTTGCAATTTCCTCATCTGTGCCCGGTTCCTGTTTCATGAAGTTGTTGGCCGGAAACCCGATAATGGTAAAGCCATCGCCACCATATAGTTCGTATACTTTCTGCAGTTGTTCATATTGAGGTGTTAACCCGCATTTACTGGCAACATTGACAACCATTACTTTTTTACCTTTTAACTCTGATAAATCAAAAGCTTCGCCTTCAATGGTTGTTACTTCAAAATCGTAAAATGACTTTTGAGCATCGCTTGTAAAACAAATAATTGCCAGAAATAATGTTGTTAGAATAAGTTTCATAATTGTGATTGTTGTTTAAAATGTTGAATACCTCATTATAACATCAACGAAGTTGTATTTGTTTACTGCTTGTCTCTTGTAAATGGAACAAACCGAACTGCCAGTAATCGTTTGCTTTTGATCTTGTTTTTACTTTTTGTGTATAGTATCAGAAACTGTTGTCCGTTTTCTTCAACCGGTGCAATTAATTGTCCTTTATCAGTCAGTTGGTCAAACAAAGCCTCTGGCACCTCAGGAGGCGCGGCTGTGATAATGATCGCGTCAAATGGTGCTTGCTCTTTCCAGCCGTGATAGCCATCACCAATACGACAATGTACATTTGTGTAGCCTTGATCTTTTAGTGTTGAAGCAGCTCTTAGACCAAGGGGTTTGATTATCTCAATGGTGTATACTTCTTTTACTATCTCGGCCAGTATGGCAGCCTGGTAACCTGATCCGGTTCCGATTTCCAGTACTTTATCAGATGATTTCAGATTCAGTTTCTCTGTCATGTAGGCTACAATATAGGGCTGTGATATGGTTTGACTATTCCCGATTGGCAGGGGACGGTCATCATAGGCAAAGCTTTGAAATTCATCGGGCACATACATGTGGCGAGGTACCTTATGCATTGCATCAATGGTAGCCTGGTGTGTAATTCCTCTGTTTATAATCTGATTTTCGACCATATTAGCCCGCATCGACGTGTAATTCTGAATGTTGTAGCTGTATAGTATGTTTAGTAAAATGAGTGCGATCATTTTTAAGTATTCAGATTAGGTAATGTGTTGTCGGGTATTGATATATGACTTTGTACAATAAGCCATTTGTTGTCTCTTTTTTCCAATACACCGGTGTGTCTGAAGCCTTCCAGTCTGAAAGGTTCGCCTTTGGTTTCAAAGCAGGTGTCGAGAAGCTGTGAATACCAGGCTACATCTTTGTTTTGGTTCAGATGTATACGTGTGTCTTTGGAAGCGATTGTGTAATCGGGTTTGTTTATGATGGCAGTGGTCATCCACTCATAAAAAGCAGTCCATCCATACCATATTTCGTCCAGATCGGTTCCTATGTTTACGATCTGTTCATCCTGGGCAAAGCAGGTTGAAAACTCACTTAAATTACCTTTTTCCTGTGATTTAATTAATTTGTCAAGGACTGCTAAAATAGGGACGGTATCTGTTTGAATTGTTGTGTTATGTAGTGTTTCCATGGTGTAGTTTTTATTGGTTAGACATTTTCATTGCTTGTCATACAGAGACAGGTTTATTAAAGTTAGTTATTTGCTTAAATGATGTCAAGATTAACAAATGGACTCAGATGACAGCTTATTTTCCTTAACTTTGGCTTCCAAAAATTTTTAGGAGAATGCACAGGTACTTTATAGAGTTGGCTTATAATGGTTCGTCGTTTCATGGTTGGCAAATTCAACCCAATGCCATTAGTGTTCAGGAGGTGATGAATGATGCTTTGTGTAAAGTATTGAGGAAGAAAATCAATGTAGTTGGTTGCGGAAGAACGGATACAGGCGTACATGCTTCCTATTTTGTTGCGCATTTTGATTGTGATGTACCGCTTGATGATACTGAGCATCTCGTATATAAACTAAACCGAATAGTAGGAAATGATGTGGTTGTTTATTCTGTGCAGGAAGTTGATACGGAGACGCATAGTCGTTTTCATGCTGTGACCCGTACATATCATTATTATCTGCGAACTGAGAAAAATCCATTTGTCAAAGACTTTAGTTACCGACCTTATTATAAGGTTGATATTGATGCTATGAATGAGGCTGCCAAGGTGTTGTTTGATTATATTGACTTTACCAGTTTTAGTAAATTGCATACGGAAACAAAGACCAATAACTGCAAAATTTTGCATGCTCAATGGGAACGTACAGAAGACGGTGCTGTTTTCGTGATCAGGGCCGACCGTTTTCTAAGGAATATGGTGCGCGCTATTGTTGGTACTTTACTTGAGGTTGGTCGTGGTAAAATAAATATAGAGCAATTCAGAAAAGTAATAGAGGATAAAGACCGGGGGGGAGCGGGAACTTCGGTTCCTGGTCAGGCACTATTTCTGGTTGATGTAATATATCCGGAAGAGCTGTTTAAGTCAAAAGTTAAGCGTTTTCCACCATTTAGTTAAAATGTCTGTGGGTAACCACGTATGATTTCAGCCTGTTCATTTGTATAAGCTTCAATGCTCATTGAAACTTATTCATTCCATATTTCCCAGGCTGCTTCAGCCTGAAGGTGTAGCATTTCAAGGCCGTTTTTCGCCGATGCTCCCTGTTCAATGCCATTTTTCATGAATTGAGTTGTTTCCGGATTGTATGTCAGGTCATAGAGTAAATGCTTGTCTGTTAAAAGCTGATAAGGAATATCCGGGCATTGCTCAATATTGGGGAACATACCAAGTGGTGTGCAATTTATCAATACCTGGTATTCATCCAGGATAGTTTTGTCAAGTGCGTTATAAGTCAGTGAGTTGTCCTTCTTGCTCCGTGATACGTATTTGTATTCAAGGCCAAGTTTTTTCAGGCCATAGGCTATGGCTTTGGCTGCGCCGCCTGTGCCTAGTATCAAAGCTTTTTTATGGTGATCTTTTAACAGTGGTTGTATTGATTTGGAAAAGCCAATGAAATCGGTGTTATAGCCCTTGAGGATGGGCGTTTTATTTTTCCAGGTTACTTTTACGACATTGCAGGCTTCAATGTCTCTGGCCGATGCATCAAATTCATTTAAGTATTTAAAGATATTTTCTTTGTGAGGGATTGTAATGCTGAACCCGGCAATGTATGCATGGTGCTCCAATAGTTCCGGAAGTTCATTGATGTCTTCCATTTCAAAGTTCAGATAACGGGCGTCTATTTGCTCATCCTTAAACTTTTGAGTGAAGTATTTTTGAGAAAAAGACTGTGCTAAAGGGAATCCTATCAGGCCAAACGTTTTCATGGTATTATTTTTTCTTGGTCGCTAAAAGTTCAGTAATTGTTATGCTTGCTATACCTAAAATAACAAAAAACACAGCAAAATAAAACTCTGTATTAAGCTCTGGCTGATAATAATCAAACCTTACTGTTTTGATTTTGTCGCCAAATTGTTGGGTGACTGCATTTTTCCATGGCCACAATATGCCCAGTGAACCTGCGATAAATCCTGTTAAAAGAGCAATGGTCTGATTGTGATATTTCTTTAACAACCACGATAAAAAATGCGAAAATGCTATAAGGCCACCGCCTGCTCCAATTGCGACCGGTAATAGAATCTGGAAGGACAGGTTATTGATGGCATCAATCATAACTAATTGATAGTTGCCAAGTAATATCAATACAAAGGAACCTGATAACCCTGGTAAGATCATGCTGCATATTGCAACAACGCCACATAACATCAGATAAAGAAATGAGTCGTTTTGACTGGCTGGGGTTAATACTGTAAAAGAGATGGCTATCCCGGTACCTATGACAAGGCTTATAATGGCTGAAACTGACCACTGCTTGACGGTTTTGCCAACAAAATAGACAGATGCTAGTACAAGGCCAAAGAAGAAGGCCCAGATGTAAATTGGGTAATTGATAAATAAATAGTCAAACAGTTTAGCAAGGCTCAATACGGCAATGCCAACCCCGGTAAATAATGCTAGCAGAAAATACAGGTCAATATGTTCAGCAAATCCTTTAAAATTGCGCTTGAGCAGTAATTGAACAGCAGTTCCGTTGAATGATTTGATGGCGTTGATCAGGCGTTCGAAAATGCCGGTTATCAAAGCGATAGTGCCACCTGAAACCCCTGGTATGACGTTGGCTGCACCCATGGCAGCTCCTTTAATTGCTGTTTTTATTAATGAAGAAATGGAATTGTTCATTGGTCTTTATTCTTGTTCGGATCTGGATTTAATTACCTGCTGTACAGCCTCATCTTTTAGAAAATCGGGATAGTCTTCTTCAATATCATTTAAACCATCTGTATCTATATTGAGGGCTTTTTCGAGGGCAAGTAATGCCAGTGGTTTATTTTTGAGATAGTGATAATGAGCAATGGCAGACAGGTAATGTACAGCTGATGTGTCCTGGTATCTTTCGGTTATTGTCTCCATGTACGCGTCGATGTCAAAATTGTCATTGAGAACAATTTTAAGCTTCAGTAACTCAAACCACCCTGTTAATTCATGCGGATCAAGATTGAGTCCGTTTTCAAGGCTCCGGCAGGCATCTTCAGCTTTGTCAAGTTCAAACAAACCGCGTGCGTGCGCAAACCAGTAGTCGGCATTGAGCGGATTAATGGAGATGGCTTCATCAATGGCCTGCAGCCCGCTTTTAAAATCAGCCTTTTCCATTAATGTGGTTCCCATTCCATACCAGGCATCAGCTTGTTTGGGCATCAGTTTAATCGCGATCTTATAAAACCGAATCGACAGGTCGAAGTTGCGCAGTTGTTCCCAGCAATCGGCAATGTATTGGTAGGTAAGCGCTACGTCTTTGCTCTGAGAAATATGCTCTGTATAAGCGTCAATCGCTTCCTTGAAACAGCCTGACTGAACAAGACTGTTGCCTTTGTTGAAATAGGCTTCTTCATGTTCAGGATTGATGGCTATAGTAAAGTCGTAGGCTTTGCATGCTTCGAAGTGGTTGCCCAGCTTGTTATGGATGATGCCGATATTATACCAGCCATTTTCGGAAAATGGATTTACTTCAAGCAGCCTTTGATAGGCTTCGATGCTTTTTTTGTATTCTAGTATCTTATCCAATGAGTAGGCATATTCAAACAGGCCATTCTCATTGTCTGGTTCAGCTTTTAACAGGGCTCTTAGAAAGTTGATTGATTCAAGATAAAGTTCATGCTGATTGAGGTTGTAACTGATCTCAAGTAAAATATCACTTTTATCTTCATAGCTAACCTCAACTGCTTTCCAAAAATAATGGACAGCCTTGCTGTTGTTGTTTTTCTGGAGCATTATCCAACCCAAAGTCATCATCACATCGGTGTTCGAACTTTCAATTGGAGCTACCGCATGTAAAATATCAAGTGCCTCGTCAAGTTCCCCATTTTCAGCGATCAGTATAGCTTTCTTTACTAATAAACTTGATGAATTAGGATGTTGTGAAAGACCAATGCTTAGAATCTGTTCTGCCTGGTCGGGTAAGTTTTTTTCAAAGTAAAAGTCATAAATACTCTCAATCTGATGCACATCAAAAAATTCAATTTTATCAGCGCTAATCATCTTCTCATATCTCTCTATCGCCTGCAAAGCTTCATCATGACTTGCGTGCAAGAAATCCTGCATATAATTTATTTTAATGCTACAAAAATATCAATTTTATTAGTATCACCAACGCTTCACAATATTTGTTATTAACAGGTTTATTGACAATTAAAAGGAGGAGTTGCCGGAAAAGCAAAAAAAAAGAGGCTGAACTCTTTGGGTCGGGTTACAGCCTCCATGCCTGAAGAGAAATTGCACCTTTATCGCCAAAACACTAGAAACCGTGTTAGTGAATATTCTTCAGGCGATCGCCTGGATTTTAAATGAAGAAAATAATAAGATCGAAATCTTATTATTATAATGTAGTAAAGAAATCGCCATTTTCTTTGTGAGTGTATGAGTTCTTCATTTCTCCTGGGCAATAAGTTAGGTTTGTTTTGTTATTATGCGTTTAGCATTACAATTAATTGTCGTTACAATCTGCTTTCATTTATCAACTAGCGTGCCACTACTTGTAAGTTGCAGTTATGTTGGCAGATGGGCTTGATTTCTGTTTAATGGTGTGTAAGAAAAAGTGTACGGTATTGTAAAAAATGGTGTCCGAAATCGTACGTTGTCACGATAATGTAGATCCGTAAATTAAAAGAGCTATTCCGATTAATATACCTGTGAGGAAGAAGGCTTTCTTTTTAATGTTTTGTTCCTTAAATAAAATAGCTCCAAATGTAAAAGCTATGATCACACCGCCTCTTCTTATTGCTGAAATAACCGATATGAGTGCGTCTGATTGACTGACGGCCTTGAAGTAAATGTAATCGGCCAGTACTAATGTAATACCAATCAGAGGAATGGTCCATCTGAATTTAAAAGTGGTTGATGTTTCTCTTTTGGGCCACCAAAGTAACAGGATGATCGGTAGCATTAAAAATGACTGGTAGATAGAGAACCAACACTGAACGGCAAGCCTGTCTACCTTATGAAGCAGGTGTTTGTCATAGAGGCCACTGGCAGCACCACTGATGGTGGCAATAATAATAAACCAAAACCACTTGTTGTTTTTGAAGCTAATACCTTCTGTTTTGCCTGTTGTTGAAAACAGGTAAAAGAAGGAGAGGGTAATGATAATGCCAGTCCATTGAATGGGGTTAAGTTGTTCAGAGAAAATCACTATTGCTCCAAGCAGCGTCCAGAGTGGCCCGGTTGCCCTTATGGGAGTCACAATTGTGATTGACAGGTGTTTGAGGGCGAAGAATGAAAATATCCAGGATGTAAGAACGATGATTGACTTGAGCAGTACCTGGAGGTGTTCGTTTAATGTAATGTCTGGTATAAATAATTCATGTTCTGCCGTTAACACTTTGTTTGAGGATAGCAATAGGAGAGGGATGAACATAACGGCAGAAGAAGTTATGCTAACCATCAATACTGGCAGTACTGCATTGTTGTTTAAAGATGCTTTTTTAAAAACGTCATAAATTCCAAGCAGTAAAGCTGAAGATAGAGCCAGGTAAAACCACATATATATTATTTTGGGCGCAAATGTATTAAAGAATTTGAAATCGTCCGGGTTATCTAGTGAAAAATGGTGTGCTATAGATTATTGATTTGTAATTGCTTAGATGAATTGATATATTTAAGAAAAAAACAACCGTCATGGATTATGTTCTAATTAAAAATGGGAAGATTGTCGTTGATGGAGAGTTGCAAAATAAAGATGTGTTAATTGGCAATGATAAGCTGATTGATATTGATGATCTGATTAACAGGCCCGAGCCGGAAACCCCTGTTATTGATGCGAGTGGTAAATTTCTGTTGCCAGGTACCATTGATACCAATATATTCTTTAGTGAGTTAATTAATCAGGATGATGCTGCCCTGAAGCGTTTTAATCAGGCGCAGATCAGTTGTGGCACAACGACAGTTATTGAGCCGGTGTTTCCGCAATTATCTTATTCTTACAAGGAGGAATTGTACCGTAAAAAGCACTTGGATTATGGTATCAATGCTGATTATGGCTATCATCTGTCTATCAATGACTGGGATTTGTTGCTCGATACTGATATGGATTATTGTTATGCTCATGAAGGTGTGGCTTCATTTTATCTGAAATGGCCTGTAAAACCTGATGAGCACATTGTTCTAAAGAAATTACTTAAAGTTGCGGCAAAAGATTCCACGCCTGTGTTGGTGGATATGCACAAGCCTGGTGAGTCGGGGCTGTGGTATGAATCAGATAAAACGGTATATTCCGAAACGATTGCCATTCATATCAGGCAGTTGGAAAGTATATTACAGTTGGCTGTAGAGACAAAGTGTATTATTTGTATACAAGGTGTTTGTTTTAAAGAAGAGCTTGAGTTGATTGAAAGGTATGCCAGTCAAGGGAATGTTTATGCTGAGCTTATGTTCCCGTTTCATATTGCCGATTCTGATCGGATAGCAGTGGATGGGCGTTCTGTTTATTCGGGTTTTCCGGTTGTGGAAGAGTTAAGCCTGCTTTCGGAAGAGACGCTATGGCGCTGCCTGAAGCAGCAAAACTTCTTTGTGGCGCGTCCGATGAGTAAGTTGTTTGCCCATGGTGTGGTTAAAGATAGTCAGGTTGATAACAGACCGGATGAGTATTTTCTTATTAAAAACTTGTTGTCTGTATTGTATACATGGGGGGTTACGACAGGAAAGATCTCTTTTGCCGAATTAGCTGATCTGGTGGCGTGCAGAACTGCTAAATTCATGGGTTTGTTTCCTCAAAAAGGAGTCATAAAGCTGGGGAGTGATGCTGATGTCGTGATATGGAACCCGGACTTTAAACGCAACCTGTATTGTCACTTGCCCGGCATGCAGGATAAGGATACAAACTACTTTCAATTGGAAGGTCGTGTCGAGTTTGTTTTTGTTAAAGGCTGTATGGTGTACAATGGTGAAAGTTTTAGTGATGATGTTGTGAAAGGGAGGTATTTGTACAGAAGCCCGTATTTATAGGACAATAAGGTAATTATTAAAAGGCTGAAAATGTATATATTTGGCAAGCCAAATTTATATGAATGAATAATATTGAAACTTCACAACCGGCAAATCAATTGGAAGGGAGAAAAGCAGGAGGCGATAATTTGTTTGATATCAATCGCTTAATTCGTCTGGTGTTAAAGAACTGGTATTTGTTTGTAATTTCTTTCCCTCTTTGTTTTGGAGCGGTTTTCTTATATCATCGTTACACAGTGCCTGTTTACAAGGCTTCTGCTACCTTAATGTTAAAAGGTAGCGAACAAAAATCTTTTACACAGGCTGATTTGATGGAGGGTTTTGGCCTTTCTCCGGAAATGAGAAGTGTTGAAAATCAAAGTTTTATTATACGCTCGCGTAATATCATTAAAAAAGCTATTGATCGTCTTGATTTTGGAGTTTCTTATTATCAGATAGGGCGTTTTAAAGATTCGGAAATATATAACCGTTCACCTTTTGTTGTTGATTTTGATTCCATTCATCCGCAGCTGTTGAACGTACCTGTTGAGGTCGTTCTATTGGCTAATAACCAGGTGCAAGTGAGGGTGAAAAGTGAAAGTGGTGTGTTGCATAATTACGCCGAGGAGAAATTTGCGGGTAGAACAGGTGGGCTTGATTATGAGAAGGTTGTTAAAGAAGGAGAGTGGGTGACAGAGAATGCTTTTTCATTCAAGATCGATCGCAAAAGCAATGTTAACCCAACACCGGGAGCTTCCTATTATTTTATTTTTAAATCACATAGCCAATTGACAAGTGAGTATCGCTCATCCCTTGGAGTTGCTCCGTATCGCGAAGGTTCAAGTATTTTATTTATTACCTCAGTAGGCACCAGTCCTGGTAAGATTGTGCGTTTTTTGGATGTGTTGTGTGAGGTTATACTGGAACACAACCTTGATCAGAAGAATGATATGGCAACGCGTTCAATTGCTTTTATAGAATCTCAGTTGGCTACAGTGTCTGATACGCTGGATAAGGTGCAGGACCGTTTGTCTTCATACAGGAAGGCGAATCGTTTTATGGGGCCTTCAGAATTTTCAGAGAAGCTGGCCGATAAGTATTACGATACTGAAACGGAATTGAAGATGCTTAATATGCGCGTTGACTATTACAAGTTTCTGCAAAATAACCTTAAGGTATCTAACGATTTTGAACAGTTTTTACTACCTGCAGTAGACAATGAGAGTACGGGGCTGGTCAGTGAACTGGTGAAGCAATTGATTGAATTGCAAAAGGAGATAGAGATGCTGAAAGGTACGGCTCAGGAGAGTAATCAATATGTGGTTGCACTTAATGACCGCATTGAAATAACAATTGATCTGCTGAATAAGTCCATTAACCAGGTGTTGATGAATCTGTCGCTGGAAAAAAACAAGATTGAGAAAGAGTTGCAGTCGATTATACGGGATATGGAAAAGCTTCCTGAGTTGGAGAAAGATTATCTGATAATTGATCGTACCTATAAACTCAATGATGCTATTTATACCTTTTTACTGCAAAAGCATTCTGAAACTCAGATATCAAAAGCGAGTAATGCGCCCGATAATGAAGTGATTGATAATGCCTCGATTTCAGCTATTGTTTCGCCAAATAAAAACAGTGATTACAAAAAAGGGTTGATGCTGGCCTTGCTCATTCCTGCTGTTTTTATAGGGTTGAAAGAGTTTTTAAATACCAAGGTAAGGGGTAGTGATGATTTAAGAATGCTGGTGCCCCAGGTGCCGGTCATTGGTATGGTTGTTAATAATAAGAACGATGCCGAGAATGTTATTCACGAATACCCTCATTCGGTTATTAGTGAGTCGTTCAGGTCGATACGTACCAAGCTTAAGTTCATGGCTGCTTCCGGCGATTTGAAAGTTATTACATTGACAAGTTCCAATACGGGTGAGGGAAAAACATTTTGTGCCCAGAATCTGGCCTCTGTATTTGCCATATCAGGTAAGAAAACAGTTTTAGTTGGTTTTGATATGCGAAAGCCACGCCTGACCGCCTTGTTTGATCTGGAGCATAAAGATGGATTGTCAAACTATTTTATTGGTCAGTGCGGTGTGGAGGATATTATATATGATTCATTCCTTGAGAATGTCAGTGTAATTCCCGCCGGGCCTATACCTCCCAATCCAAGTGAATTGATCGTTGGAGAAAGGACCGATGCATTGTATGCTTATTTGCGAAAGGAGTTTGATGTGGTTGTTATTGATTCTCCACCAATAGGACTTGTGGCCGATGCGCGATTACTGATGCATCATTCCGACTGTAATTTGTTTATAGTAAGAGCTAACTACACCTCTAAAGATCATATGGTTCATACCATTGATAACTTACTTAGCGAGAAGGTGGAAGGTTTGGGAGTTGTTTTGAATGATATCTCGATCAATGAAAAAGGATATGGTTATTATACTGCTGAATATTATGGCGGTAAAACTCATGTCTGAGTTTAGTTTCTTGCTAAGAACTGAAATAGCTTACTGAAGTTTTTCACGAACAATGCATAAAGACCCCCAACTTTATTGGTGCGCAATGTGTGATAATCTTCCTTTGATTTTCGAATAATATTCTTCAGTGAGTTATTGCTGACTCCACCCAGGCGCATGTTTACGATCGTTTTGTCGATAAATAAGCTGTCTGTATTGGGGTTGGAGAATAATCGCAGCATGTAATCGTAATCGGCTGAAATCTTATAGTTGGTATTGAAGTAGCCGAGCTTTTGGATCAACTCATTTTTAATGTAAACTGTTGGGTGTGCCGGCATCCAGCCTCTTTTTAGTAGTTTGGAGGAGTAGGTCTGGCTTTTCCAGTAACGTACAATGTTATGAGGAGGTGTTTCCTGTATGTAATTAAGGTTGCCATAGCAGGCATTGTAGTCGCCCGATGAAATAGCTTCTATAATGCTTTCAACCACATGTTCGTTGTAGAACATATCATCGGCATGTAAAAAGCCAACCCATTCCCCTGAAGCCATTTTGAGTCCTTTGTTCATGGCGTCATAGATGCCTTTGTCAGCTTCACTGATCCACTTGTCAATACCTGACTCGTTGTTTTTGATCACTTCAAGTGTATTGTCGGTTGATTGACCGTCTATAATTATATATTCAATTTCGTCACGCCTGCTTTGTTGGTTAACGCTTTGTATTGTATCGGGCAGGGTGTTTTCGCAGTTATAGGTAACTGTGATGATTGTTATTTTTTTCATTGAAGAAGTACTAGTCGAAATAATACAGTTGAATGTCTTTTTTTAGGGCTTCCTTGGCTTTGGTCAGGTAGAAGTTTGTTTCGTTAATGCCTTTTTCAAGTATTACTCTTGATAGTTCCATTGAAGGAGAGGCTGGCTGGACTTCTGCAGATGATGTATTAATGAGTTTGATGATCTCGTCACGCGACTTTATAATGGTGTCCCATGTTTTGACAGGCAGGTATATCTGCATGGCAAAATTGTGTTCAAATTCCTGACGGATTATCTGTAGCAACTGTTTTTGTAACTGAAGGCTGGTCATGCCCGGTCTGTTTTCACGTATGACAATAGCTTCAGGGCTGATGCGCTCAAGAAGAATGGTTAATCGTTCATAAGCCTGTAGTCGTGTAGGTATTAGTTCTTTATAGGTGCTGTTGGCTAGCTCAAGTTCTTTTAATTTAAGGTTATGTTTTAGGAACCATCTCAGTAAGATAAGGAGCGGGGCAGCTATCAGAACTACTATGCCGGCTATTTTAAGTATTTCATCTAAGGCGATCATAAGTGTGAAGATTATGTGTTTTTTTATGAGGCTTGTTAAATTGTAAAATAATAAATCTAAATATTAGAGGCTCAAATTAATTTGATTCGAAATTTATAAATAATCAAAAGTGTGTATGTGTAAGTAAAAAATAATAATTTTTGAACTTGTATCTTATTGTTATTGTTGCTTGCTTATGATTTTTAACTAATTTTGTTGCTATTCGAATGCAAGATATAAAATGTTTTGCTTCGAGTGGAGTTGTGAATAAATTATGTCATTATAAGTAATAGGAGAGTATATTGATGAGTATTGATGTTATTTCAAACCGAATTAAAGCATTGTCTGAGTCGCAGACCATTCAGATGAATCAGAAAAGCAGGGAGTTGCAGGAAAGTGGAGTTGATGTGATCAACCTTACGCTCGGAGAGCCTGATTTTAATACCCCTGAACATATTAAGGATGCGGCTATTAAGGCGGTCAATGATAACCTGTCTCATTACCCTCCTGTGGCTGGTTTTCCGGCTTTGAAAAAAGCTATTGCTGATAAGCTGGAGAAAGATAATGGCTTGAGCTATTCGCCGAATCAGATAGTTGTTTCGGGTGGAGCCAAGCATAGTCTTGCCAATGTTTTACAATGTATCGTCAATGCTGGTGAAGAGGTGATCATACCTGCTCCGTATTGGGTGAGTTATATTGAATTGGTGAAGCTGGCCGAAGGTACGCCTGTAATTGTTGAGGCAGGTGTTGATACTAAGTTTAAGATCACACCTGAGCAGTTAGAGGAAAGTATAACGCCTAAGACAAAGGCTATTCTGTTCAACTCTCCATCAAACCCAACCGGTAGTGTCTATAGTCAGGAAGAATTAAAGGCCTTGGCCGAAGTTTTGGAAAAACATCCTCATGTCTATATTATATCTGATGAAATTTATGAGAAGATCAATTTCGTTGGAAAGCATATGGGGCTTGCTGAATTTGACTCGCTTAAGGATCGTACAATTGTTATTAACGGTGTTTCAAAAGGCTATGCTATGACAGGCTGGCGTATTGGTTATATAGCAGCTCCAGCCGACATCGTTAAAGCTGTAACAAAACTACAGGGACAATTCACTTCCGGTGTTTGTGCCATAGCCCAGGCAGCGTCTATCCAGGCATTTGAAGGTGATCAACAGTGTGTCGAAGAAATGCGTGTTGCATTTAATAAGCGCCGTGATCTGGTTCTGGATATCGTGAAAGATATACCTGGTTTCAGGGTAGCTGTGCCAGATGGCGCATTCTATATTTTCCCGGATGTGAGTCATTACTTCGGGAAAAAGAATGGAAAATACACCATTGATTCATCCATGGACCTATGTATGTACCTGCTTGAGGATGCACATGTTGCATCGGTTCCTGGTAGTGCGTTTGGCAGTAGTGATTGTGTGCGCTTTTCATATGCGGCATCTGACGATAAGTTGGTTGAGGCATTTAACAGGGTTAAAGATGCCCTTGCTCAGTTGAAGTAAATTAAGAAATTTCATAATACTATGCCCCGGGATATTGTCCCGGGGCTTTTTTGTATCATGCATGCAAAGCTCAATATGGCTTACATTCAGATTATTTGACGCAGGGTTGTCAAACTGTACCCCGATGATTGGGGTGAGCTGTTTTCTGACTTCCGATTCTCCTTTTCGAATGGCGCATCAGTGGCAAAGATTTCAACAGTATACCTGTTGATAAGTATTGGTTTTATATCCGGCAAAAAAATTGTTTCTTTGATTGTTAAAATTCATGCCCTGATCATGTAATAGAGCTTCATCATGAAGCAAAAAGATAAAAGGCAGGAGAGCTTTGATCTCAAGTATTTTATAAACTTTACAGGATCTCTGTTGCATAAAACGGTTAAACGTATTCATTGATTTGATATGAGTAAACAGCCCATAAAAAGTACAAATGCCGAAGGGAATATTATCGAATTTAAAAACGCCTGTATTCGTCAGCAGGAACATTTGATTCTGCAGGACGTGAACTTTGGTATACAACCTGGCGAATTTGTTTATCTGATTGGTAAAGTAGGGAGTGGTAAGTCAAGTTTGTTAAAAACAATGTATAAAGAACTACCACTTGAAGAAGGCTATGGTTTTGTTGCCGGTTACCCGCTAAAAACCATTAAAAGCAGTCAGGTACCACTGTTAAGGCGTAAAATGGGTATCGTTTTTCAGGATTTTCAGCTCTTGTCAGACCGCAGTGTCTATGATAACCTGATGTTTGTATTAAAAGCAACCGGCTGGAAAGATAAAAAGGATATGGATAAACGCATCCGTGATGTTTTGTCGCATGTTGATATGGTTCATAAAGGCTATAAAATGCCTCATCAGCTCTCTGGTGGTGAACAGCAACGTATTGGTATTGCGCGCGCACTGTTAAATTCACCCGATTTGATCCTGGCCGATGAGCCGACAGGTAACCTTGATCCTGACACATCGGATGAACTGATGCAGTTGTTAAAGAAAATATGCTTGTCAGGCAATACCGTTGTAATGGCTACACACAATTATAATCTGCTTAAGAAATTTCCGGGTAGAACGATCAGGTGCGAAGACACACGCTTGTTTGAAGCTAAACAGGAGGAGATAGATTTTGATTTGCTTGATTAAGTATATTATTAGCTGTGCCTCATAATAAATAGTCGCGCGCTAAGCTTTTCTGGTAAAGCTCTTTTGTTATCTTTAACCACCATATTATTCGGACAGAATAAAATCAGTAAATCAACGTTTAAAATATTAAATCATAACTTAAAGGCCTTATCC
Source organism: Carboxylicivirga agarovorans (assembly GCF_050589845.1). Lineage (NCBI taxonomy): Bacteria > Pseudomonadati > Bacteroidota > Bacteroidia > Marinilabiliales > Marinilabiliaceae > Carboxylicivirga > Carboxylicivirga agarovorans. Next base: position 130,305 of record NZ_JBNGPA010000011.1, read on the forward strand.
TTATGATGAGAAAAATCGCATTATTGCTTTTTGTCAGCCTTGTGCATTGTTCTTTTGCACAGCAATCACTCAAATTCGATTCCCCCGATAAACAATACGAGCGAGGCATGGAAATGTATCGTTTGGGTAAGTATGGTTTAGCGCGTATTAATTTTAATAAGTTCGTTGAGGAGGCCAATGGAGATAATTCATCGCTTGTGGCTGAAGCTGCCTACTTGTCTCGTGTTTGCGCGCAAAAACTGGAGAATGAGGATGTAAAGTACTTGTGGGAGAGCTACCTGCTTGAGTATCCATACAGTAATCGTCTGCATTATGCCAAGATGAACCTGGGCGAGTTCTATATGGATCAAAAGAAATATAAACAGGCATCCCGCTGGTATGATAAGGTCAAAGCGTCGGCACTTGACGAAGAAACGCAGGTCGAATATTACTTTTCAGCGGGTTATGCATTGTTTATGCTTGAAGAGTATGACGCGGCACTTGTAAAGTTCAATAAGATCAAAGGAAGAGATCATAAGTACAGTTCTTCGGTACAGTATTATTATGCACACATTCAATATCAGAAAGGAAACTACCAGACAGCTCTTGATGAGTTTAAAAAGATAGAGAACGACAAAGGCTTTAAAAAGGTCATTCCGTTTTATATTGCTCAGATCTATTATTTAAAAGAGGATTATAATGGTGCTGTCAAATATGCTGAACCTCTGACTCAGGAGGGTACAAAGGCTCGACAGGCGGATATGAACCGTATTGTTGCAGATTCTTATTATGCACAAAAGGAGTACGAAAAATCAATTGCTTATTATCAGAAGGTTATTAAGTTGTCCGATAAGCCGCTTCGATCGGATTATTACCATTTGGGTTTCGCCAATTATTTTATCAAGAACTATGAGGATGCTGTAAAAGGCCTGTCGCAGGTAACGTCGGGTGATGATATCATGGCACAAAATGCGCATTATCACCTGGGTGATTGCTATCTGAAATTAAATGATAAGAAACGGGCTCGTGTGGCTTTTGAAGCTGCATCCAATAATGAGTTTGATAAAGCCATTCAGGAAGATGCCTTGCTAAATTATATCAAGTTAAACTATGAGTTGTCTTACTCGCCGTTTAATGAAATCATTAATTCGTTCATGCGTTTTATTGAACTGTTCCCCGAAAGTGATAAAATTGATGAAGCCTACGAATATTTGGGAAAAGCTTTCCTGACCACAAAGAATTATCGCGAAGCCCTGGCCTCAATGGAAAAGATACAACGCAAAACAGGCGATGTATACAGAGCTTTACAACGTGTGGCTTATTACCGCGGGCTGGAGCTATTCACTGACCTGAATTTTCGTGAGGCCATTGAATTCTTTAATTACAGCTTAAAATATGCCGAATACGACAAGTCATTAAAAGTTGGTGCTTATTACTGGCGAGGGGAGGCTTATTACAGAATGGGAATTTACTCAAAGGCCATTCTTGATTTTCGCGAATATATTTTCCAGCCGGGATCCTATGAAATGAAGGAATTCCCGATCGCCCATTACAATATTGCTTACTCCTATTTTAAGCAAAAAGAGTATGCCGAATCATTAAGCTGGTTCCGTAAATATATTAAGATGACCGATAAGCGCGATCGAATAATGCTGGGTGACGCCTATAATCGCGTGGGAGACTGCTACTATGTCAATCGCCAGTTCTCACAGGCCGTCAAAAATTATGACCTGGCTTCGGTCATTCCAGAGGGTTCACCGGATTATGCGCTGTTTCAAAAGGCTTTTTGCTTAGGACTGATGAAACAGTATAATGATAAGATCGCGGTGCTGGACGATATGGTCAAACGTTATCCTGCCTCACCATATGTCGATGATGCATTGTATGAGACCGGACGTTCCTATGTTGCCATCGGAAATAATGACAGAGCCGTTTATTATTATAAATCAACCAAAGAGAGATACCCTAAGGGCAGTTACGCCAAAAAAGCCATGCTTCAGTTGGGGCTGGTGTATTACAATAATAATGAGCCGGATAATTCATTGCAGTTTTACAAGCGCGTTGTCAATGAGTATCCCGGAACTGAAGAAGCTGAAGATGCCCTGGTTGGAATACGTAACATCTACATGGATCGTAACGATCTGGATGGTTATATGAGGTATACGGGCTCACTGGGATCTTTTGCACAGGTTGGAGAGCGTGAGCAGGATAGTCTGATGTTTGTATCGGCCGAGCGCTTCTATATGCAAAGCGACTGTGAGCGTGCTATTAGTCATTTTAAAAACTACCTGAATAAATTCCCTGAAGGGAAGTTTGTCTTAAACGCCCATTTCTATAAGGCCGATTGCCAGTATAAGGTTGGGGAATATACAGGTGCATTGAGCTCATTTGAATATGTTGCAGAGCGCGAAAGAAGCTTATTTACTGAAGAAGCTTTGATCCGCATGGGCGAATTGCATTATCAGCAAAAAGCCTACCGAAAGGCTTACGAAAGCTTTAACCGCCTTGAGCTGGAAGCGGAGATCACAGAAAACCGACTGGAAGCCAAGATCGGTAAAATGCGCTGCCTGGTTAAAATGGACCAGCCGGAGGAGTGTATCAAAGCTGCAGAAAACCTGTTAAGCACAGCTAAGATCGCTGATGAGATCAAGCGCGAAGCTATCTTTAATATGGCTAAAAGCTATCAGCAGCTGGGGAATAAAGAAAAGGCATTTGAGAATTATCAAATGGTATCATCCAACACCAAAAGTGTTGAGGGTGCTGAAGCCAAATATCAGGTGGCCCAAATGCTAAGCGACAGGGGTGATAAGGATGCGTCGGAGAAAGAGATCTTTGATTATATCGACAAAGGTACCTCTCATCAATACTGGCTGGCACGCAGTTTTATATTGTTAGCCGAAATATACAATGATAGAGGTGAGACATTCCAGGCCATTCAGTATCTGCAAAGTATCAAAGATAATTACGAAGGTGATGATGATATTGAGCAGCGTGTTGATGGCTATCTGAAAAGCTGGGATACAAAAGAAAAGGAAACAACAGACACTGAAACGATTAATGTTGGATAATTGATTAGGCAATGAGATATTATTATATAGTTTTTATCACAATTGTAGTTACTGCTTTTAATTCAGGTAAAGCAGTTGCTCAGGAGGAAATTAATCAGGATGTTAAAGTGGTTAAAGCCTATACACCTACGGTGTCTGATGCCTTTAAGGTGAGTTATATGCCCAATTTAAATGACTCTTCGTCCTTTAACCCCAGCTTTAACTATCGTATTCTGAGTACATCTGTGGCTACCAACTACCAGCCGGCCCCAATTGCAGCTGCAAAGATCAATACAAGACGAAAAGAATACCTTCACAAGTCATACATTAAAGGTGGTGTGGGTAACTATAGCTCTGTTCTGGCTGAATTGGGTTACAACATTCTTGAAAACGAAAAGTATGTGCTGGGCCTTAATGTTGGTCATTTAACTTCGATGGGCGACTTAAAGTTGGAGGATGATGTTACCGTAGATGCACCGTTCCATGATACCTGGGCTGCAGCTGATTTCAAGCACTTTTTCAATGACAAAACCCTTAGTGTCAACCTGGGTTTTATGCATAATAAATACAAGTATTACGGATACCAGACCATGACAGCCGGGGATATGTACTGGTTACCCGATGGGACGCTCTCTCCGGGAGTAACGTTTCAGCAGGATGAAGATCAGCGTTTGTCGGGTTTTGATCTTAGTATCGGATTGAATAACAATAAGACAGATAAGCGAAAATCACGTTATGCGGTTCAGGGTGGTTTCTCAACCTTTGGTAACCTGACAGGTGTTAAGCAAATTGGTGTAAAGCTGAATGGCAACTTGTCTAAACCCATCAATGATCTTGCTTTTGATATAAGTGGTGCAATTGAAAGTTATAGCACGAGCGTTCCTGATACTATCGGACCAATGTATACTTTCAACGACCGTTCTCAACTGATGATCAAAGCCGTTCCTGCCATCAATTTTAAATTTGACAGGGCCAGCTTAAGAGTGGGAGTGCAGGTCGCCGGAATTATTGATACGGAAGGCGATGAGTTTTATGCTACTCCGGATATAATGGGTGAGCTGACTGTTGTGGAAGGTATTGCAACTATATACGGAGGTGTTAATGGTAAGGTGAATGTGAACGATTACCAAAGCATGATGTATGAAAATGCATTTGCTTCAGCCGATATCAATGTGAAGTCATCTTTTTACGGATTAAATTTCGTTGCAGGAATAAAAGGTAACTTCAGCTCATCAATGTCATTCTCCGCAGGTATGGAATATGGTATATTCAATGACGAACATTTCTGGATCAACAGACCATATACGGGAATGGAAGCGGAACCGGGTGTGGCGGCTGTTCAGCATTATGCTAATGTGTTTGATGTTGTATATGATGATGGATCTCTGTTAACGGTTAAAGGAGAGTTACTGTATAAGCCTAAACAAAATATGGAGTTTGCCCTTAATGGTGCTTATTATGGCTGGAGTCTTGATTCCCAGGAGGAGGCCTGGCACAAACCAGAAGTTGAACTGGGGCTGGAAGGTAGCTTTAACTTGTTGGATAATTTATATGCAACGGCCGGTATTAATTACCTGGGAGAACGCCCGGCACTTGATGTTTCCAATGAATCATCGGTAAAATCTTTAGATGGTGTTATTGATGTTAATATTGGTGCTGAATACTACTTTAGCAAGCAATGGTCTTTCTGGGCGTCAATGAATAACCTGGCAGCTTCAAAATATTATAAATGGAACGGCTATCCAATGCAGGGATTTAATGCAAAAGCAGGCATAATTTTCTCTTTTTAAGTGGTTTTAAATCAGTTGGAATTAGAAGTTAAAAACTAAGTAAAAATCATCATTTGAAGACCGTTTAAATGATGATTTTTGCTATATTTGTGTGTCTTTCTATATGGAGGATTGGTATAACCGGTTTAGCCGGTTTTTTTACGCTTTTCAAAAGAATATAAGATGAGTGATCAGGTAAACGAAAATGTAAATAAACAAGGTGAATATAGCGCCAGTAGTATTACCGTATTAGAAGGTCTGGAAGCTGTTCGTAAGCGTCCTGCCATGTATATTGGTGACGTAGGCGAAAAAGGATTACACCACCTGGTATACGAGGTGGTAGATAACTCTATTGATGAGGCATTAGCCGGTCATTGTGATTCAATTGAGGTTACTATTCATGAAGATGATTCGATTACAGTAAGTGATAACGGTCGTGGTATTCCTACTGACTTTCATGAGAAAGAAGGTAAGTCAGCACTTGAGGTGGTAATGACAGTGCTCCACGCCGGAGGAAAGTTTGACAAAGATTCTTATAAAGTATCTGGTGGATTGCACGGTGTGGGTGTATCCTGTGTGAACGCCCTTTCTACCATGTTAAAGGCTGAAGTTCATCGCGGAGGTAAAATACACACACAGGAGTACTCAATTGGTAAGCCCGTTACTGAAATTACTGAAATCGGAACAACAGACATTACAGGTACTAAAGTTACTTTTAAACCTGATGATTCTATTTTCAATACCACTACTTATAAGTTTTCGATTCTGGCAAATCGTCTGAGAGAATTATCATTCCTTAACAAGGGAATTAAGATTCGCCTGACTGATGAACGTGAGTTAGATGAAAACGAAGAGGTAAAGAGTGAAGAGTATTTCTCAGAAAGAGGTTTAGAAGAGTTTGTTGAATTTATTGATGAAGCGCGCGAAAAGCTGATTGACAAGGCCATTCATATTTCAACTGAGAAGAATGATATTCCCGTTGAGATCGCTATTCTTTACAATACATCTTTTGCCGAGAACATCTATTCATACGTTAATAATATCAACACCATAGAAGGGGGTACACACTTAACAGGTTTCCGCCGTGGTTTAACACGTACCTTAAAGTCTTTTGCTGAGAAATCAGGTATGTTGAGCAAGCTTAAGTTTGACATTAATGGTGATGATTTCCGTGAAGGATTAACAGCGGTTATCTCGGTTAAAGTAGCAGAGCCACAGTTTGAAGGACAGACAAAAACCAAATTGGGTAATGGCGAGGTTAGTTTGTCGGTTGATCAGGCGGTAAGCACCATGTTAACCAACTACCTTGAAGAGAATCCTAAGGATGCCAAAGATATTGTTAACAAAGTAATATTGGCCGCTCAGGCACGTCATGCAGCCCGTAAAGCGCGTGAATTAGTGCAACGTAAGAGTGTGTTAAGCGGTGGAGGTCTGCCAGGTAAACTAGCCGACTGTTCGGATAAAGATCCTGCTGCCTGTGAGGTATTCCTTGTCGAGGGTGATTCGGCGGGTGGTACTGCCAAACAAGGTCGTGACCGTAAGTTCCAGGCTATTTTGCCATTAAGGGGTAAGATTCTTAATGTTGAAAAGGCCTTGCAGCATAAAGTGTTTGAGAACGATGAAATCAAAAACATCTTTACTGCACTGGGTGTGACCATTGGAACTGAAGAAGACAGTAAGGCATTAAACCTTGAAAAGCTACGTTACCACAAGATCGTCATCATGTGTGATGCCGACGTCGATGGTAGTCACATTGCTACTTTGATTATGACTTTCTTCTTCCGTTATATGAAAGGCTTGATCGAAAACGGGTACTTGTATATTGCTACACCTCCATTGTACCTGGTTAAAAAAGGTCAGAAGCAAACTTATTGCTGGAATGAAGATCAACGTTTACGCTTAGTTGAAGAGTGGGGTGCCGGTAAAGAAAGTGCTTTACACATTCAGCGCTACAAAGGTCTTGGTGAGATGAACGCAGAGCAGTTATGGGAAACAACCATGAATCCTGAAGAGCGTACATTGCGTCAGGTAACTATTGAGAGCGCAACTGAAGCAGATCGTGTATTCTCAATGTTAATGGGAGATGATGTTCCGCCGCGTAGAGAGTTTATTGAAGAAAACGCTACTTATGCAAATATTGATGCATAAGTCAAGATACTTTTAAAAGGGAGCGAGGCCTGAATTTTCAGGCCTCGTTTTTTTTTTGTAAACTGTTGATCGATAATAAAAGGCAAGGCATGTTCACAGCATAAAAGCTTACAATTAATTATAGCGTCAAAGAACATTTGCCTGGAAAAACATGTCAGACCTACTGCCTGCTATTTACAGTTTGCTTGTCAACTATAAGGTTATGTCTATTAATGTCATGAAGAGGTTTAATTAAAATAAGAACTGGTCATTCAATGAGTTTTACATCAAAAAAACCGCAACAACACCAGATTAGCTCCAATGTTATTGCGGTTAAAAAATGTTCTTAATTCATCTATTGCCAGCCACCGCCAAGTGCCTGGTATAATGTGATGTATGCTTCAAGAATATCTTGTCGGTTACCGGTTTGCAGCATTTGAGCATCAAAAGCCTGTCGCTGACTTTCAAGAAACTCAATGTAACTGGCAATACCTTTGTCATAACGCTCGCCTGATAAGGTGGCGGCTTCTATGGCTGCCTCAACATGTTCCTTAATGGCCGCCTCTTCTTCCTTTAAGGTTTCAATGGTGTACAAAGCATCTTCAACCTCTCTGAAGGCATTTAAAACTGTATTCTCATATTGATATACGGCTGCTTCTGTTCTGGCTCTTTCTGCTTTAACCCGGTTTTTATTTTTACCCCAGTTAAAAATCGGACCCAACAGGCTTCCACTGATATTCCATGCCGGATCACCCGATGTCAGTGTGCTAAGGTCATCGCTGGCCAGTCCAAACATACCGGTTAAACTTACAGAAGGAAGTCTGGCAGCCTGGGCTGCACCGGCAAGGGCATTTTGAGCAACCAGCTCTTGCTCTGCCATCAATATGTCTGGCCTTCTGTTCAGTAAATCAGATGGTAATCCGGGAGGGATAGCCGGGATATCGCTATACTGGTTTAAATTGCCTTCCAGTTCAAGCAATTGGGGATTCTCACCAATCAGGACACTTAAAAGGTTCTTTGATTGTGCTGCACCTCTTTTGTATAAAGGAATAGATGTAGCTGCAATTGCTTTTTGTATCCTTGAGTGATTCACATCAATGGCCGGAATAATACCAGCTTCAAAACGCTCTTGTAAAATAAGGTAAGAGCTGTCACGGATGGCATATGTTTGCTCGGCTATTATTATCTTTTCCTGAAACTCCATTACCTGAAAATAGGTGGCCGCCACAGTTGTTATCAATGATAGCTTTAAGGAATTCAAACCGTGTTCAGAGGCCAGGTATTGTGCTCTGGCTGACTCATTCATTCGGCGTAACTTACCCCAGAAGTCAATTTCCCAACTGGCCTGCCCCATAATATTAAAGGCATTGGTTGGTTCGGGAAGTTTCACGGCCTGAAAGTTACCTCGTGCAGCTGAACCCGAATAGTTGAACTGAGGATATAGTTCTGCCTTCTGTATAGCCAGCTGCAAACGTGCCGCTTCAACGTTTTGGGCTGTAGCCAGCAGGTCCTTATTATTGGTCAGGGCCTTGTTAATGAGTGTATCCAAAACCGGGTCATTAAACAGTTGCCACCATTTTAAGGATTCATTATAGGTTGTATCGCCATAGGCAAAAATAAAACTCGCCGGTGTCTCCAATTCGGGCCGCGAATACTTTTTACCCATTTTACAACTGCTCATCACTAGTGCTAACAGTGTGATCGATAGTATGTATTTCGTTATCTTCATTCCGCTTTATTCTTTTGGTTAGCTAAGGCTCTTTTTTCTTCATACCTGGCTAGTTTACCGATGAATACGAAAAGCATCGGATACATAACCACTCCAAGTATTGTTGCTATGGTCATCCCTCCCAGAAGAGCCATACCCATTACCTTACGGGCTTCGGCTCCGGCACCTGATGCAGTAACTAGAGGAAGTACACCAAGGATAAACGAGAAGGCTGTCATCAGAATAGGCCTGAAACGTAAACGTGCTGATTCAATAGCAGCATCAAAGAGACTTAAGCCTTCGTCAAATTTGATCTTCGCAAACTCAACAATCAGAATGGCGTTTTTAGCGGCCATGGCAATAAGCATTACCAATGATATCTGCATAAACACATTGTTTTCGAAGCTTGGACTGAAAAAGCGAGCCAGTAAAACAAATACCATGGCACCAAGTACCGCGAAAGGTGTACCCAGCAAAATACTGAATGGCAATGACCAGCTTTCATACTGGGCAGCCAGGATCAGGAACACAAATATCAGTGCAAAGACAAATACGATATTACCTGAGCCACTGGCCTTCTTTTCCTGGTATGACATGTCTGACCACTCATAGCTCATGCCCGGTGGCAGTACCTGGTTGGCAACCTCTTCCAGTGCTGTTAAAGCCTGTGCCGATGAATAGCCTTGTGCCGGTGAACCGGTAATGGAAACTGAGCGATACAGGTTAAAGCGGTTGGTAAAATCCGCTCCATAGCTTTTCTCTACAGTAACAAGTGAAGAAAGGGGCAGGCTTTCACCTTCCTTGTTTTTAACAAAGAACATGTTGAGCTGTTCGCCATCCTGGCGAAACTCAGGTGCTGCCTGAAGATAGGCTTTATATAAGCGGCCAAAGCGGTTAAAGTCATTGATATAGGCTCCACCTAAGAATGCACTGATGGTGGTGTATAAATCATTTAACTGAACGCCTGCTTTTAAGGCCTTGTCACGGTTAATATTCAATCGTCGTTGTGGTACATTAGCCCTGTAGGTTGTGAATATATTGGCGATCTCAGGTCGTTTTTGTGCTTCTGCTATAAAGGCTTGAGCCTGTTCGGCCAGATATTGCGGCGTATTACCTTGTTTATCCTGCAGCATTAACGAGAAACCTGAGCCACTACCCAGACCCGGAATAGCCGGTGGTCCAAAGGCGAAAACCTGTGCTTCTTTTATGTTCATGTAAAACAGGTAGTTGAGCTTTTGTGCTAACCAATTGGCCTTTAAGGAGCGATCACTCCAGTTCTTAAGTGAGATAAACATCACACCCGAATTGGTTGACATACTACCTGAAAGCAGGTTAAAGCCTGATGCTCCTGAAACACTCTCGATCTCTTCAACACCCGCGAGGATGGTATTAACATCATTCATGATTTTTTGTGTCCGGGGGAGAGAGGCAGCATCAGGTAACTGAATATTAACGAATAAGTATCCCTGATCCTCTTCGGGTATAAATCCTCCGGGTACAAAACGGCCAACGACAACGATCAACAAAACTGTAGCGCCGATAAACAGCATGCTGCGCGTGATTTTTCGAGCTACAATGTTCGTTACCTTCATGTATTTTACCGAACTGCGGTCAAAGGCCTTGTTAAACGATTTGAAAAAGCGCCCCAGTATTCCACCAGGTAATTCTGGTTTGCGCAATAGTATTGATGCTAAAGCTGGTGATAGTGTTAATGCATTAACCGATGAAAAACAAACCGATACGGCAACAGTAATGGCGAATTGCTGATATAGACGACCGGTAATTCCTCCCATTGAGGCAACCGGAATAAATACCGCGATCAATACCAGCGTAGTGGCAATAACAGGTGCTGTTACCTCTTTCATGGCAGCAACGGTTGCTTCGCGCCTGTCCATTCCTTTTTCAATATTAACCTGTACAGCCTCCACCACAACAATGGCATCATCAACCACAATACCAATGGCAAGTACAAGACCGAGCAGTGATAAAGTGTTAATGGTAAAGCCTAACATGGGGAATACAGCAAAAGCACCGATAAGAGAAACCGGAATGGCAATTGTTGGTATAAGAGTGGCACGCCAATCCTGAATAAACAGGAATACAACCAAAATTACCAGGATAAGTGCTACTACCAATGTAATGGCAACCTCTTTTAATCCGGCAGTAATCGGGGCTGTGGCATCCAGTGCAACATCATATTTAACGCCTTCGGGAAATGAAAGCGATAGTTCATCCATTGTACGGATGATCTCTTGCCCCATTTCAACCGCATTGGTGCCAGGTGACTGGTAAATAGTGATCAGGGCACATGATTTACCCTGGAAACGGGCATCCGTATTGTAATTCTCGGTACCTAATTCAATGTTGGCAACGTCTTTTAACTTGACCTGGCTACCATCAGGGTTGGTACGTATAGCTACTTCACCAAATTCTTTTTCAGTGACGAGGCGATCAGGTAATGTAACCGTGTAGGTCAATTCGGTTCCCGGAGGTGCCGGTTCTGCACCAAACTTACCACCAGGCACGATCACATTCTGCTCTCTGATGGCACCCATTATTTCAGGAACGGTCAGATTAAGTTGCGACAAGCGGTCAGGTTTGATCCATATACGCATTGAATAGTCACTTGTTCCCATAACCTGAACTCGTCCTACACCTTGTATACGAGCCAGAATATCCTGGATATTGATGATCGAATAGTTACCCAGGAACTGCTGATCATATTCACCATCGCTGTATACAGCAAGGGCCATTACAATACTACTCATACTTTTTTGCGTAGTCACACCAAGGCGTTTTACCTCTTCAGGTAATTTAGCAGTGGCAGCAGAAGCCCTGTTTTGCGCAAATACTGTATTCATGTCAGGATCGGTTCCTACTTCAAAGGAAATATCGATTGACATACTACCATCATTGGCGTTGGTAGACTTCATGTATATCATATTCTCAACACCATTAAGCTGCTGCTCAAGGGGTGTTGCTACTGATTGCTCTACATTTAATGCATTGGCACCGGTGTAATTGGCTCTTACCTGTACCATCGGAGGTGTGATATCAGGGAATTGCTCCATGGGCAATGTTAATGCTGATAAACCTCCTACAATAAGTGTAATAATGGCAATAACCATGGCCACAATGGGCCTTCTAACAAAGAAATTTCCCATAATGACTATTGATTATTACGTACCGATTTAAACTCCGCTTCCACAGGAACGATCTGCATGCCTGACCTAACCTGGTTAATGCCTTCCATTATTACGCGTTCACCGACCTTAAGACCTGAACGAATAACAATCATATCCTGCATGGTTTCTCCTACTTCAACAGGTCTGAACTCAACTTTATTATCCTCCTTAACAACGTATGCATTGTATTCACCCTGTACTTCCTGCAGGCATTTAAGCGGTATCAGTAATGTTTCGCTGGGGTCATCCACTTTGATCCGTAAGCGGGCAAATTGGCCCGGACGAACCAGTTTGTTAGGATTGGCAAATGATGCCTGCACCAATAATGTACCGGTGGTAGGGTCAATGTTTCTACCAACGAAATCTACATTTCCCAGCTCACTATGGCGGCTGCCATCAGCGAAAAATAAAATAACTTCCGGTTTTTCTTCTTTGGGACCTTCCTGAACTGTTCTTCTCGCTTTTTCATACTGAACAATATTCAGGTATTGTAATTCCGTTAAATGGAACTGAACCAAAATAGTGTCAAGTCGCGATACTGTATTCAATACAACAGGGTTTGGCTCACGTCCCACATAATCACCTACTTTAGCCTCTGAACGTCCGATTATACCATTGATAGGCGAATAAATTCTGGCATAGCTCTGCTGAATGCGGGCATAATCTAACGATGCCTCTGCAGCCTCTAAAGAAGCCTGTGCTGCTCCATAACTGGCAACGGCAGCATCGTAATCGGTCTGACTAACTGCATTGGTCTCAGCCAGTGGCTTATACCTTCTGTAATCACTCTCTGCTTTTACCAGGTTCGTTTTGGCCTGGGCTACCATACTTAGTGCTTCAGCAACCTTAGCATCAAGTGGTGCGGGATCAATTGAATATAAAAGCTGACCTTTTTTTACTGTACCTCCTTCTTCAAAATGTATGCCTTCAAGATAGCCGTCAACACGGGCTCTGATAGATATATCAAAGAGACCATAGGTTTGGCCAATAAAGTCTTTGGCAATGGCTACCTGTTCTGATTTGGCGGTATAAACCGGGAGTTTGGGAGGTCCCATTTCGGGGCGTTTGTTTTTACACCCAAAAACAAGGGCAAGTAAAAATAGAAATGCAATAGTCTTTCTCATTTTATAATGCTTGATTAGTATTCGGTTTGTTAAAATAATAAGAAGCATAAATGTACTTATTTTGGTTTAATTTTATGCCTGGTATTATGTCGTAAATTTGTATTTGTACCTTAAACATTCAGAGTTTTGCTAATGTTTTGATAAGTTCGCTTAATTATTAATTATTTGCAATGAGTGATAAAAAGAAAATTATTAATCCTTTTGTGAAGCAAAAGGGAGATTCATACAATTGTTTTGGCTGTTCACCACAAAATAACATAGGCTTTAAACTGGAGTTTTATGCAGAAGGAGATGCCGTTTTTGCAAGTTGGTTACCTCAGTCAAAGTATGAAGGCTATATGAATGTTGTACATGGAGGGATACAAGCCACCTTGTTGGATGAAATAGCCAGCTGGTATATATATGCTATGCTGGATACCGCTGGAGTGACAAATAAATTGGATGTCAGCTATCACAAGCCCCTGTATGTTTCCGGTGGTGAGGTATTGATCAAGGCTACACTGGAAGAACATACCCGAAAAATGGCACGTCTAAAAACAGAAATTCTTAATGCAAAGGGAGAGGTGTGTAGCAGTGCAATTGTGGAATATTTCCTGTTTCCGCAAAATGTGGCCAAAGCCAAGTATATGTATCCTGGTAAGGAAGCCTTCTGGGAATAATGGTGTTATTTGTACTACTTTTCAGATATGATGCATAGTTGAACGCTTAAAAGCCTCTGCCCGATCGGGGAAAGGTGATTGACAATGTGCAATGGCAGAGCTTCGGGACAATAAATTGAGTTATCTTAATCATTTCAGAAAAGCAGGGTTTAAGCCACTTTTTCAAGAGCAGGCACCTGGGCTAAACAATGGTGGTCACCGCTGTGAACCCACCTGCTAAACTCACTTCTCAAAGCTGTCGGGCATAATGATTAAGCAGATTACAATCACATGGTTTTTATAAACCTTCCATGAAGCTGGCTACAAGCTGAACTTTCCGTCTTCAAACGGTAGTTTGGCACTGGCTTGGCCTGTCTCACTTCTGAGCCGGTATCAGAGAGTGTTGGCCGGTGGAGAACGACGCAGCTGACTGTTGGTGAAAATGGTCTGGTTGACGGTAAAAAATCATAAAAAATACGGATGAAAGTATTAACAGGACTAACTCTGTCAGTACATTTCAATTAATACATTAATCAATGATATTATAGTCAATGTTTGACCAATTATGATTGAACAAACATTGAATGAACATTGAACGAACATCGAACGAACATCGAACGAACATCGAAGGAACTTCAAAGAATTCTAAAATGAAATACTAAGTTGAATTACAACGGATCGCTATATGGAGAAAGGTTTACACCAATGAAAATGTCATAGATGATAGAAACTAATACTTAGCCTCCACTTTTGTGTGTATGTCTTATTCATTATTATGTGAATATGCCAATATACTTTAACAACGAAGAATATAACCGTTATATGCTATTCAATATGATCAGATGAGAATTAAAAGCGACTGCCATAAAAATGCCCCGCTCAATGGAAAGAGTGTGAGAACGGGGCAAGGGGAAAACAACCTGTCAGGAAAGATGTAACGAAGATAAAAAAAATAGATGGATGCGAATGTGTGTGAATTTGGTGTTTGTGATAAACAGTCGTATTTCTTAGACTAAAATGTGAAAATATTCCATTAATTACATTAATTATTATTATTAGTAGAGGAGGTAGAACAAATAACTCTTCTGTTCATAAGTAAATTATGACCTTTTTTATTTACTGAAACATCATTTCTCCCTATTAATTCAATACTCACCCATTTGCAGGAGCTATCGAGTCAACAGAATACCTGTAAAGCTTGAAGATATAGATATTCAGCCGTCTGGCTGATGCCCCAGACCTAATCTATGCATTGGATTCCCTTTGAATGGGAAAAGGCCCGGGGTACTATATAAAATAGGGGGGATGGTGCTGTTTTAAAAACTATTTGGTGATTAAAAGAGATGACCGGCGACTGAAGAAGAAGGTGAATGGAATCATTCTTCATTCTGTGCCCCATCTAATCAATGCTATTAATCAAAGGGGAGTTAAAATCTTTTTCACGTGATTTAGTAAGCAGTAGTTGCCAGTCGATGATCCGGCACCAATCATCAGCAAAGTCAATTGAAAAGGTGTGCCTGGTATTTGAATCGTACAGTACAATGCCATTGTGAATTAAGCCCGCTGTCTTGCTTTTATCGATCCTGGTTATTTTATCCAGGCTGATCTCCGATTGCAGGTAGTTATTCTTTGACTGACCTTTAGGTAAGAAAACAATGCGCTGATCAGTTAAGAACAGTCGACCAATAACTTTATTATGCGATGCTTTGCCATCAATGATAATATCTTCCCCTTCATGCAAGTTTAATTGCGATAGCTTCAGTTGATTATTAATTCTCTGAAACCTCAGTTTGAGAAATAGGCCCGTAAGAATACTAACAATTGCACCAATCAAAATTGAAAAGTAAATAGTGTGGACGTTTAGTTCAAATCCGAGAATAATGATTATTAATCCTGAAAGAATGATAGAAAAACAACCTAAGGTTAGCACCAGTAAAATAGTTTGATTACTCATATTTATGATGGATTTAAAGCTTATGAAACATTATATTATTGATTGGGTAGTCAGTTTCTTATAACTAAAAGTTGAATAAACCGGAGGAGTGATTCACTCCCCCGGTTGATAGCTATTAATCGTTTGTCCTATTTAACCTGGATTCGATAGTATATCTCATTCCCTGGCTATTTAATAACTATTTTCTCTGTAGACTGTAGCTGTCCGTTGACAGTAAATCTGCAGAAGTATAAACCTTTGCCTAAAGCCGATACATGTATGGTTTCCTTATAGGAACCTTTCTTACGATCGCCAACATTGGCAACCGTACATTTTTTCCCTTTCATGTCATATATTTCCAGCATGACAGAGCCTTCTTCTTCAAGATGGTAATAGATGTGTGCCTGACCGTCTGAAACAGGATTCGGCAGCACTGACATCAGTTCTCCATCTTTCAGTACATCACCAACGCTACCTATGCCATTCGGACTGCCATCCACAGCATCAGGGTCATTAATGATAACCACGTAGACACCGTAAACCACAAATCCACCTTCTTTACCGTCATCGGCTGCAAATGCAAGGAATCCGGTTCCTTCCTGAATTGGATTAATCGTTATAAAGCGGTTACCCAGTGCCAGGTCAACAATATCAGGAGTGTAATTACCTGCCAGTATTTGCAGTACATCGCCATCTTCATCGAAGAATAACTCATTACCATCAATGGTATATCCTTGTTTAGGATCAGCCATATTCAGGTAGATAATGCCTAAATCAGGATTGAGATATGGAGCGCGGTTCTTATCTACGACTTCTACCATAATGCTGTCATTCGTTACATTACCTGTTTCATCATGGATATTAACGTGGTAGGTATAAACACCTTGTCCATTATAATCCGTCTTTAGTTTCATCTGAACGGAGTTATCACTCACCTGCTCAAACTCTACATCAGGATTATCTTTATTATCAATAAGCTCAAATGTCAGATTCTCACCTTCCGGATCGGAAGCCATCATGTTCACTACCAGCTCATCCCATTCAACAACCTTCAATATTTCTTCATCCACATTGGGGTGGTAGGTCACTTCAGGTGAACCATTTACATTTAAGTAGATATCAACCAAATCACTTGGGCGGTTGACATCATTGCTTTGTACTATTAATTTAGCCTGATGTTCACCATGACCTGCAAGTTGAGCGTCAAAAGTAGCAGTGATGCTTATACTTTCGCTGGATTTTAGTTCGCCGGAGTAATTATCCAATTCAATCCATTGACCTTTACCGGCTGCTGTTAAAGGCCTGATTTTATATACTGAGTTATCCCAGTCTTCATTAGCTGAAGAATACCATTTAAAATCACCATCCGACCAGTAAACTCCCACAAACGTCCTTTCTTGAACCTGCTGGTCAGTAATGATGTCATAACCAACAAAACTTCGATCAACAGGAGGAGTAACCATCACATAGAACGTTTCGCCGGCAGGAATTACTACAGGATTAGCAAGAGGATAGGTAACCCACTGTCCATCTGTTTGCTGGTTAATCACGTAGTTTTGCTCGTAAACTTTAGTTCCCGACTGAGGGGCTGATTCTCGTATATCTTTATCAGAATTTTTTGGATCATCGCCACCAACATAGATCATCACATTGACGTATTGGTCAAGTTGTTTTAAATAAGTCCATGCTTTAACATGTGTGATAAAGAATCCTCCTTCAGGTGCGACATACATATTACAAAAAGACAAGTTTGCACCACCTGCCATTGGAGTGAATAGACCATCGGCCTCGTTTTTGGCATCAATGGCCATTGAGTCCACAACATTAGGTAATTCAAAGGTATAATGACCAATTTCATCAATAACTGCTGAACCAGTTCCATCTTCTGTTGGAATAACCGTTGGGACTAACTCATATTTCAATGTAGTTTCTCCTTTGTTTTCCAGTTCAAAACTATATGATCCATCTTCTGAGGCTGTTAAATTAAATGTCTGGTTGGTTGCATTCCAATCAAAAACAGGTGACTCAACAAGGGTTACAGAAATATCAGAATCCGCATCAATAAAGTTTCCTTTCCATGTGATTGAACCGTTAATATTGACAAACTCATCTACTGGTAACTCAATCTGTACTTTTGTTGATTGCCATGGTTCTATCTCAATATTCTGTAGAAGAGTTGTTCCGTCAACAATACTTCTGACTAATTCATCGCCTTCAATATTGTAAAACTTCACATTATCAAGGTTAGTTTCAGCAATCTGATTTATAACAACAATATCACTGCCTGTATTTCTTAGTTCTATCCACTCCTTCAGAATCAGGTCTTCATTGTATATTACCTCATCAAATGCCTTGACACCAGTTCTTAGTTCTGCTTTTCCTGTAAAAAGAATATTTACAGGAATTTTTAATTCGGGCTGACTATAACTATCTGTCAGTAATGTTACAGTATCGCGGTACGAACCACTTTTGAAAAATCTGTTTCCATCAACTTCGATGATAAATTCAGATGTTTTACCAGGTTCAATGCTTGATTTTAACGGAGGTACAATTGCTACTGATCTGTCGTTATCAAGTTCAGTCCAAGGCAATATCCACGTCCGTGGTTTATTCAGATGTTCATTTTCATCCGGACTTTCTAAACCATATTGAAGTAAGCCTTCATAATACTGCAGATCTTTATAGTGGAAATAAATACGTCCATCGGCTAATATTTCCAGCTGGAAAGTAACATTACCACCATTTGTATAACCACCGTCAGAAACAGTCGGTTTAACATTATTCCATTCAATCAGCACACGATCAGACTCCGTTTTTAACCAAACACCTTCGCCAATTTCATTAGGATCAAGTTGAGCCCAGAAAGGAGCGATCATACCGGCTAAGCCATCATTTTCTTCAAAGTCTAAGGAATATGGTTCTCCGGCTGGTTCAGTAACGGTCACATAACCATTCTTCGAGATCCAGATTGAATCCTGTATTTCTCCATAGAATGGAAATTCAAATGGAAGTTTTAATGCGTATTGTTTTCCTTGTTTGATTTCAAGAACTTCACAATCACCTTCAATAGTTTCCCATTTATGTAATACTTTTAATGAGTCTGTTGCCCAAGTGTAACCATATAACCCTTCATCATCAACAGCATTATCAACCGATGCTCTGACTATGTTTTCATGAGAAACACCTGCATGTATTCCGTTAATAAAAGTATAATCTAAATCAGCCCCTGTTGCTAAAGCACTAATCGTAAATGGAACAGTTGCCACTTCACCGGCATTAATGTTGATCGTATAAGGTGTGGCAATAGTGTGATTGTATTCAGGATCAATTTGTGCTTGAGATTCCAGACGAACGATCTCAACTACTCCATTGCTGTATGTAAGTGACATAGTTGCCTCCCGATTACCAGTTGAAGCAGGTGAAAACTCAATTGGTAAATAGCGATGTGCCTTTGGATTAATCTCATATGGCAAGCTTGCATTACATTCAAATGAAGCATCACTGAATGAAATTGATGTGAGTGATCCCTTATTACTTCCACTGTTTTCGATTTTCAATAATTCTGTGGTTGTGTGACCAAGATTTGTTAATTCAAATCGTACGGTATCAGTAGCTATTAATGACTCAGCACCTGTTATATTAATTGTGAAAGGTAATTCATGGCTTCCACTTGCTGTATTAGCATTAATAACAACAGAGTTGGAGTATGTACCCGCATAAACATCATACATTGACGGTTGTATACTTAGGCTTACCGTTTCGCTTTCTCCTCCCTTTAACAAACCTTTATTGGGCGATGCATGCAAAATCATTGTTGCATCGTAAACCGGTTCGAAGCGAATGACCAAACCATTTTTAACGGCTTTATCTTCATCCAGATTCTTATACACGACATAATCATCAGCAGTAAAGCCATGTAAGGCTACAATATACTTCATTTCAGGCCTTAAGGCACTTACATCTTTATAACGGTACTCAACCATTCCGTTGCGATATAAAAC
Organism: Carboxylicivirga agarovorans; assembly: GCF_050589845.1. Taxonomy (NCBI): domain Bacteria; kingdom Pseudomonadati; phylum Bacteroidota; class Bacteroidia; order Marinilabiliales; family Marinilabiliaceae; genus Carboxylicivirga; species Carboxylicivirga agarovorans. The sequence continues at coordinate 149,816 of NZ_JBNGPA010000011.1, forward strand.
AACCTGATATGTCAGTTCATCCGAATCTGCATTTGGATCACCCTGAATTCTTTCTTTTACAGTGACGGTGAAAACGTTTTTATCACCATATGAGTAATGAATAAATTCTTTAATAGGGAAATAACTGCTACTATCACTAAACAGCAGGGGAGCCATAGCGCCTAATCCTATATCTCCGGGAAATTCAGCTGGTAACTGACTTCCGTTCTCATATGACTCATAAAAATAAATGACCCCTTCAAATCCATGATAAGCTGTTTCCATTAACTCATTAAAAAATGGCACTTTAGCTTCCAGTTGCAGTGTGTCATAATACGAATATGCTAAATCATATACAGTTCCAACTTTAGAAATATCATCCCATGCTCCAGCAGCCGGCCCACCTACATCGTCTGATGTAATCATATTGTATGTCATCATGTTGGGCATAATACCCTTAGCTGCATCCAACATGTTATAGTGGGTAAGGTCATACTCCAGATCAGAATCTGTGCCATCATTAGTAATTTCTATATTCAGAGTTCCAGACTCTTCGTATTCCAGGTTGATTGTATTTCCGGAATTAAATGTGGCATTTATAACAGCCGCTTCGGTGCTATTCATATTAACCGGAATGCCAATAATCCCATGATTGGTTATTAGATTAACCTTGGTTTGCTTTACACCATTATGCGAAGGTGTGTATTTGAATGGCACCTCACTGGTATAATCTACATAGATAAATACAGTGTCGTTCACAAAATCCATCTCGAAACCAGACTCATCAGAAGCAATATCATATACCTCCAATACCGAAAGACCGGTATTTTTAAGACTAAGCTCTAAATGATGCTCTACGTTATTGATAACATTAAAACTGTGCACTTTTGTAGTGTCAATGGCTGGATATTGACCTGTAACATTTACATTTACCTCAATGGGGACATAGGTTTTGTCATCATCATTAGTTACCAATGTTACAGAAGCCAGATGACCTCCTTCTGACAAATTAGTGGCATCAATAAATACTTCCACATCCTGAGATTGTCCACCTTCAACCTCTCCGTTCCCTGGTCTGAGAAATACGTATGAACCATCATCTCCGGTACTTAGTGCGCGCACTAAAGGAATAAACGGTCCATCACGCCAGGGCTGTAAATCAAAATAATTACGACCGTTATCTCTTGACATCAAAAAGACATTGGGATGCCATTGATCAACAGCCAATCCCAGTGGCTGAATATCTTCTTTGGGAAAATGAAGAACCACCCAAAATACTTCACCATCTTCAAAGCGATGAGGCTTGTACAAAGGAATACGCTGAAAACCAAACACCTCAGTTGTATCAGAATAGTATTCCTGCATGTAAATAACTTCAGCATTTTCCAGTCTGGTAGATCCTTTTCTTAGTTCTATCAGAATTGGTTTATCTGTTGTGTTATTGTACATCGCCACCTCAAGGTGAGTCAGGTTAAAGGTATAATCATAGTCTACATTAAAACGGGTTGCCTGTATAAGACCTGCATTAGCATTGTAGGTACTCAATAATGAAACAGCGTTTTTGCCATTTTCATAGGTCATACCTGCTTTAAAAATAGTTTCATCGTAATCCCAATAATCATTGGGTTTAGTAACTACTTCACCAGATTTTAATGTCAAAACATGCGTTTGCGGATTGACATCCACCTCAAACAATTCAGGATTAACCTCAGCAAAAGCAACTTTAGCAGCAATTTGTGCCTGTATTGCTTCCTCAGGATCTTCTTCAGTTACCTTTTCTTCAAAGTATTTACGTTCATTTTCAACGTAGTTTTCCCAATATATTAATCCTTCACCAATATTTGATACCTGAATTAATTCAGAATGAGTTGTTCCGGTAGCTATATCGATGTTAACATTGATAGAATTTTTCGATAAACCAAACTGAGGTGAATCAGTTGTTGTAAGTGAAACAATATTTGATACTTCAGATATATTACCAAACTGGTCTTCACTCTTCATGGCAAACCAATAATCGGTTTGCTTGATTAGTCCGCCGATATTAACCTGTACCTCAGTGCCTGCATCAAAAGGATTTTCAAAGACTAATTGAGGTTTTAGATCAAAATTTTCAGCTGTTATTTCACTTCCACTTAGTGCCAGGTATATATACGCCGGTTGAAAATTATCCTCATCAACCGGTATGGTCCAGCCCAATCGCACCTCATCATGGTATATTTCCTTCGCTTCTAAATCGTTAATCGCCTCAGGTGCTATTTTCTCATCGTTTGCCAATGCATTGGGTGCATTAAGCATGCCGGTTCCATATTTCCCCTGATGATCGAAAATGAATCGCTTTGTAGAATTTACAATTCGATTACGCAGGTCTTCGGGGGTCATTTCATTACCACCATACCTGGTTAATACCAGGGCAGCCACTCCCGACACATGCGGACAAGCCATTGAGGTTCCCTGAAAGTATCCATAGTCATTTTGCGGCAGTGTACTTAATACACCACCTTCGTGATCGTAATACATTTGATCACCACCAGGAGCCGCAATATCTGTCCACTCGCCATAGTTGGTATAAGGAGCAGCCCAGCCCTCAGGACCTATTGATGTTACAGCCACTACTTCTTCAAAAGTAGCCGGATAGTGTGTTTGCTCTAATCCATCGTTTCCGGCAGCAAAAAACAAAATACCACCTTTCATCGGGCTGCCTTCATATTGTCCTGCTTCAGCAATAAAGTATTTTACTGCATCATACACCTCTGGCTCGTAGTAATTAGGAACAGTGTATCCCCATGAGTTTTGAGAAATAACAGCACCATTGTCAGCACCATAAACAATAGCAGCAGCAAAGTTACCAGATGAGGCTGAACGATCATCAAATACCTGGCATGAGATCATACGCACTCCATCTTCAGAGTATTTATTACCATCTTCATCGGTATACGTAACACCACCACCAGCAACACCAGCAACGCCAATACCATTGTTGGTAATAGCACCTACTGTTCCAGCAACGTGGGTTCCATGAGCATGCGGTGTTACATCACCGGAAAATACAAAGTTATAACCGTTAATATCATCAACATAACCATTCTGATCATCATCAACGCCCTCTTCACCGTTTAACTCTGCCTCGTTAATCCAAATATTCTTTGCTAAATCCTCATGTTCAACATCAATACCACCATCAACAATGGCAACAATAACACCAGTATCACCTGAAGCAATGGTCCATCCTTTCAGCAATTCAATATCTAATCCGTTTTCGTATTTATCCAGATTCGTTTCATAGTGCCACTGATCGCTGAACATAGGATCATCAGGCCTAGGCAACTCCTCACTGGCAGACTTTAGCATGATCTGGCCTGTTGGCGCATTCTTAACCAACTGAAGTTTGCCGGTTTTATACTTGACAGGCTCCTGATCACCATCAAGACGCACTTTTTTAAATAAAGGCTTTGCAATGTCAATCTCTGCCGAAGCCGCATATAATGAAACGGCATATTCCACATCAACATTGATGTCAAACTCAACCTCCAGCCACAGGTGTAAACCATACTCCCTGTGCTTAGACTCATGTTTTAAAGAGAATGGAAATACCCTTTTTATACGTGTAATACCTAGCTGATCGCCAATACGGTCAATGCTGCTTACACCAATATTGGTTTCAGATGTATTGGCAACGTTTAAACTTTTTAATTCGCTGCTTTGCTGAAAAACTTCTTGTTTTAGCTTCAAGCGGACCTTTCCTTTTTCAATATGCTCACTCAAATTATCTATCTGGGCAGATAGGGTGCTTGTGAAAGCCACTAACATTGAAAGGATAATATATGTAAAAATTCTTCTCATCTTTTTAACGCTTTATTGAGTAACCTCACGTACATACCTAACTGCCATTGAGTAACTCTGGTTAATAATGACCTGACCCGGTAAATCGCCCTCCGACATAACACTATAACAGTTTACTAAACCATTATCACCGGCACTCGAGGTCCACCAGTATCCATTGATATCTTGCAAGTCGAAAACATTGCGCAAATACGGATCCTGGCCACTATAACGCTGGAAATAGCCTGGGTAATTTAAATCAAGGCCAGATTCACCATCCATTTTAATTTTTTCATCAGCATGAATAGGTCCACCTAAAGCAACAAGCATATCTTCGTATTCCAGAATTGTTGGTAAACGCCATCCTTCAGGAGCAGCATAAATAGCCGCTTCAAATGAATAAAGGCGGCCATAAGCCTTACGATCCTCATCTGTTTCAACAGCATGCCCAGTTTTTATCACCGAACGATCGGCAAAACCATAGTATACAGAGCCTACACCCGGATCAAATGCATAATTAAAGTTCTCAGCCATCCATTCCAGAGTGTATTCATTACCTTTTTGCCCCAGATTAAATGTGGAAAACCGATACGTTTGATTGTCTCTTGTATCAGTATAAACGCCCCATTTACCACGAAATCGAAGATCCACAGTATCAGTTACTACTTCACCTTCCAGATCAACAGTCCACTTCAATGTATAGGTGGTATCAGCCACTCCTTCGAATAATGATTTAGCGTTATCCTCAATATGAATTTTTCCCGGCTTACCGTCCAGTAGTTGCCATTTAGCCGTCGCGCCTGCCGGTAAAAAGGCATCAAGCGTATAGTATTTAGTCTCGCCCGAAGTGATAATGTCTAATTCATCATTACCGGCAAAAGCAACTAAAGTATCTGTAACAAAAGTAAACTCAACCGACTCCTTTTTAGAACCATAAATTAAAGACCAGCGAAGGGTATATTTCTCATTTTCCAAACCGATGAATTCACCACGATTAGTTTCGGCATTCTCTATACGACCACCGTCACCGTCCACAATCTCCCATAAACCAGTTGCTCCAAACTGGGGTTTCTCCGACTCCAGCCATAAAGAGCGGTTATTGAAGATGGTATCACCTGGATAGGCCATAATAACCGGGTTCATTTTTTTGAATGACACATCAATCAGGCTGGCTTCATACTTTTTACCATGACTTAGTTCCCAACCGATAATGTACTTTTCACCTGGTTCACCATAGAAATTGGTTTTGGGGTTATTAACATCATCAAAATGGCCGTTTTCACCATTGTAAATACGCCATGTGCCAGTTTGACCCTCAGGTGCCGGAGTAGCACCAAGGGTAACAAAATAGCCATCATTTTCTATATCGATGTAGCTGGGTCCGGCATCGGGGTTTAAATCCGGTGCCGCTTCATCCTTTTGACAGGCAAAGGCAATAACTGCAAGTGCTATCAACGATAGTTTTATGAATATCTTATAATTCATTGTTGTTGTTTCTTGACAATTATAAAATTCTAATAGCCTTCATTCTGATGCTCTTCGTTGATCATCGGATTGGCATCAATTTCTGATTGAGGCACAGGCAGGGTTAATCGATAGTAGTTATCGTCACCATAGGTAAAGTCAGCATCTGCCCAATGGTTACCTTCACGAACCAATGGCAGGCTGCGACGCTTGATATCATTTAAGCGGAATCCTTCGCCAAACAGTTCCTTGCGACGCTCAAGTAATATTTCATCAATCAGGTCCTGACCGCTCGCCGTTGTTTTTGATGATCGGGAGAACACACGTTTCTGTACTTCCCATAACACTTCCTGTGCTACAGAGGTATTGCCCAGTTCGGCCTCACACTCTGCCTCGATCAGGTACATCTCAGTTGTTCGAATAGCGATACGTTCGGCATTACCCACCTGTTGATTGTGCATAAACTTCAATGTAAAATGACGCTCAGTATCAATTTGATCATCCTGAATGATCACATATTCTTTACGAGCATCCAGAGAACTGAACAGATCAACAAACTGATCATTCAGGCGAATAGAACTATAACCAGCCACCGGGTAATAGAATGATGGAATGGTAAGGTAGGTATTGTTATCCGATAGGGTATAAGCCACAGTGAACAATGTTTCAGAGGTACGCAAAGCGAAACCAAAATTTACCCATTCAGCTAAATCCATTAGTCCAATACCTTCATGAGCCGCTTTGGCATGATCGCGTGCTTTTTCCCATTCTTGCATATCAAGGTACAAACGGGCTAACAAAGCATTGGCAGATCGTTTATCGAAGAAACCTTCGTCATAACGATCCTCTGTACGATCGTCTTCATCGTTGTTTTTTAATAAAGATATAGCTGACAGCAGGTCCGCCTCAATCTGAGCATAAACCTCACGCGTTGTTGCACGTGGCAAGTCTTCCGAGTTGGCTTCCACTGGCTCTGTAATATTGATAATGGATAGCGCATCGGGTTCAGCAGAGTAGGCAGGGGCATATAACTGTACCAACTTGAGCATTACGTAGGCGCGCAAGGCTTTACCTTGTCCTTCAATCTCCTTTTTCTGTGCCTCAGTCGCATCCGGAATATCTTTTGCATAGGCCACGAGCTGGTTGGCATCGTAAATCACCTTATAAGCGGCCCACCATGGAGATTCGGCCCACTGATATCCGGGTAATAACTCCAGTTGGTAAGCTTCAACAAACCAGCCCCAGTTATCGGCACCTGGTACCAACATCACGTCTTCACCCATCAGGTCAGACATAATTGGCCAGTATAAACCTTCAAAGGTATAGGCGCTTAAGGCATCATAAGCCCCAACCAAAGCGGCATCGGCAGTCGTTAATGATTCAAATACTTCGTTACTGGGCAATGCAGTAGTTGGTTCCTCATTTAAGAACTCATCGGTACATGACCAGCCGAGTGCAACCACAAGGAGTAAAAGTGTATTTATATATGTTTTGATAGTCTTCATCACTTTGTATTTAATCTGTTTTTACAAATCCATTTTTAGACCAAAGGTGAATACTTTGGTTCCCGGGATGGAGTTAGCGGTTGTTCCATTAAGAGCCCCTTCCGGGTCAAAGCCTTTGAATTTGCTCCATGTCAACAGGTTTTCGCCTGAGGCAAACACACGTAAACCTTGCACTCTGATCTTTTCACAAATAGTTTGTGGCAGATTGTATCCTAAGGAAATATTCTTTAAACGAACATAACTGGCATCTTCAAGAAAGCGTGATGATAGTTGATCGCCGTTATCACGTCCGTTAACCACATAGCGCGGTACATCGGTATAGCGATTGTTGGGAGTCCATGCATCGGCAGCATCAACAGCCAGGTTATAGCCCGGATCGGTTCCATCATGCATATTGCTAGCATAATCTGAATTGTAAACCTGGCCTCCAATGCTGTAATAGAAGTAAAAACTAAAATCGATGTTCTTATAGCTCAGGTTATTGCTGATACCTCCAAATACATCAGGTATGGCCAGTCCTAAACGTACACGCTCAGCATCTTCGTAATCGCTGGTTACCTGTCGTCCGCTGCCATGAGGATCAGTAAAGGCCGATTCAGGTTCAGATCCGTTAGAACTGTCATCTGATGATACATTGGTGTACCACATTGGTCGTCCATTATCAGGATTAACACCGGCCCATTCGCGCATAAAGAATTGGTATAAACTGGCTCCTTCTTCCACCAACTTAGTGCCCGACTTGATCTGATCTGTCGTCATATCAACAATTTCATTGCTATACATGGATATGTTTCCACCAATATCATAGGTGAAATTTTTGTTCTTTATAACTGTGTAATTCAAAGTGGCCTCAAAACCTGAATTCTTCATTGTCGCCAGGTTGGTTTTTATGCTTGGGAATCCTTTTCCGGCTGATAAAGGCTTATCGAACAACAGATCTTCCGATTGACGTGTATACCACTCGATAGATGCATCTAGGCGCTTAAAAACGGTGGCTTCCAATCCAAGGTTCAAGGCCGCGTTTTTCTCCCAGCGTATGTCCTGGTTTTCGAGCTGAACAGGCGAGAGCCCAGGGTAACCACTGTAATTAGCGCCACTACCATATAATCCAAATGATTCGTAGTTGCCAATAGAGCTGTTACCCGAAGTACCATAACTGGCTCTTAATTTGGCATAATTTAACCACGATAATTCAGGCATCCATTCTTCTTTGGTTAAATGCCATCCACCCCCGAGGGAGTAGAACAGACCATATTTATTGTTTTCACCAAAGCGCGAGCTACCATCAGTTCGTACGCTGGCACTCAGGTTGTATTTTCCCTTGATATTGAATTTTGCCTGGCTTAAGTACGATACCATAGTCCAGGCGGTTGTATAACTTACCGGTAGCTCAGGTGTACCGCCCCATACCAGATCAGGTTTACCGGGCACTGAAAAATCCGTTACGCTGGCTTGCAATACCTGATACTGATTTCCTGTTGCTTCCTGCCCGGCCAGTACTTCAATACTTGAATCACCGGTTTGCTTTTTCCAGGTAAAGATATTAGAGATGTTCCAGTTCATATTTTCTGTGCTGGCCATAGTACTCCGGCCATTCACACCTCTACCGTTTCCGTGATAAGGGTTATAGTAGTTTAAGCCTTTATCACCACTGTAATCAACCCCTCCGGTCGTACGGAACGATAAAGATGGTAATAGCTTGAAATTAAGGTAAGCATTGAGCATGCCGCGCTTGGTCTCATACTTGTACTCGTCGTAATCAAATAAGCCCACCGGGTTAAAGTCAAATACTGCTTTATTGTCCCAGTTATAGCTGCCATCGGCATTGTATACCGGTGATGCTGCGTTGATCACTTCTGCTGAACGCACCGGGTTAGAACCCTGACCACCTCCCGGAGGAGCATTGGTTTCTGAGTAGGACAGGTGATTGCTCATACCGGCATCAATCCAGTTGTTCACCTTATGTTGTACATTCAACTTAGCTGTATAACGTGTAAAGTCAGAACCGATGGTGGTTCCGCTATCGCTGAAGTAACCCAATGAAAAATATACTTTTGTGTTCTCTGTTCCACCTGCCACATTGAGGTTGTGGTTTTGAATAATACCTGTTTTATACACTTCATCACGCCAGTCAGTATCTGTATGAACCTGGCTCCCTGGAATGACTTTACCGTTATCGTCCAAAGGATTTTCCACACCAAATGGGTTGAATCCAACTGTTTCCTCCACTTTTCCATGTGCATGTCTTTTGGCATCATCGATGGTAAAACGTGAACCATCTTCGTTTTCGCCATACAAAACTCCCCAGTTATATAATCCCATCCAGGTTTGTTCATAGATCTCAGATGAGTTCATCAAATCGTAACCATCGCCAATTCTGGAGGAAACACCCACCTGACTATTAAAGGAAATGCTTGTTTTACCGGCTTTACCCTTTTTGGTGGTTACCATAATTACGCCGTTAGCAGCACGTGAACCATACAATGAAGCGGCAGCAGCATCTTTCAGTACCGTTAAGCTTTCAATGTCATTGGGGTTTAAATCGCTTAATGAGCCGGCCATTGGTACACCATCAACCACATATAAAGGCGAGCTGCTGGCACTTAATGAACCGATACCACGAATTCGTACCGATGCTGTTGAGCCTGGCTGACCAGAGCTACTGCTCACTTGCAAACCAGCGGTGGTTCCCTGCAATGCTTTTTCAAACGAAGTTACCGGGCGGTCTTCAATAATTTCGTTATTAACTACCTCGGCAGCACCAGTATAGGCTTCTTTGGTGGTTGTGCCATAGGCTACCACTATCACATCATCCAGTTGCTCACTTTCAGGTACTAAAGCAACATCAATCCGCTTACGGTTATTGATCGTTTCTTTTTGTACCTTCATTCCAATAAATGAATACACAAGTGTAGCATCACCTGAACTAACATCAATGGTATAATAGCCATCCATGTTGGTCACTGTACCAATCTGGGTGCCTTCGATATATACGTTAACCCCGGGTAATGACTCCCCGGTGGCCTTATCGATCACCGTTCCCTCAACACGCAGCTCCTGCGCATAAGTTACAAGCGCGATTATACTCAGAAGTACACCGCTTAGAATTTTTTTCATGTTTCTAAATTTGTTTTTAATTGCAAACAGGTACGATAGCTATCGTACGCCATTGACCATATGTGTGTGAGAAAACCTGCTCTCTGCCCTGGGAGCAAGCTATGGCTCGTTTCATATGTTTAAATGTTTGTTATTCAGAAGCCTTTTACTAACCAGTTAATTAAACTTGCGAAAAGTGATTATTGTGGTTGTTTACAATACTCAAATCCGGTTTGACCGTATTATAAGTCTGATAATTCGTTTTAGATTGGGTTGTTATTCTAATAACACGACTATCACCATTCACTATTTCAATCAATGATCAGTTTAACTCTTTAAAATTATTCCTGTCCGATTCTTATTTCATCAATCAGTTATTCAACTGAATGTAACTATTTCTCAGGGTGAGATTTCAGGTAGGTTAAAAAGCCCGGTTATCCTTGTTTCTTTGTTTCCGGCAAATTGTTTTAATTGGATAACCGGGCGAATATATAGATACTTAACTTTTGCTAATTACAATTAACTAATAAGGCATCAACACCAGTTGCATAATCAAGAGAATTCCAATTATAATCGTAAAACTCAGCTTTTGAATTAGCATAAAGGTCGAATTCTCCATTTTTTACTTTAATCAGGAAGGCACTCATCGAACAAGCTCCAAAATTACCTGTTCCGAAGGTTGCATCATCCTCGCTTGGCAAATAAACAGTCAGATAATGTTCTTCACCCGGATTGATAATACTACCAAAAGTATTTGCTCCAAAACCTGTTACCTCACCAAGATCCATATATATACCATTTGTATGAGTTAATGCTGCAAATGCATCAATTGTACATAGTTTCAGCGGCATATAATCATCTCCTCTTCTTTGACTTAGTGCTATACGTATACTTGGTTCACCAGAACCAAATCGTCCATAATGATGAGTAATGGTATTAAAACCAGTAAAAGCATCACACTCTCCTTCAATTAAGATACCTTTATTGACAGAAGTAACATTATTCAATATATACATTTGTTCCACTCCAAAATTGCCTTGAATGTTAATGTTACCCACATCTTCGCCAAAGTTGTTTTCACCAACACTTGAAAGAGCATGAAAACCATTCACCAAACTAATGGTATTGTAAGAGAACGTAAATTCACGGCCAACTTTCTCTAACTTATCAAAAGCTTTTATCACATCAGCCTCACTGTTGGTTCTTTTTAGTCTGGCAATGTTACCAATACCACCTTCACCACCAAAATTCCATGTAAATGAGAAACTACCTGAAACATTAGTTAAGTTAGGTGCTGACAATGATGAAAGGAACTTACATTGATCAATGCTCAGATCACCATATACATCAGTATTTTGAAATGAGATAGACGAAAGAAAATTGTCAACAAGCTTAATATCCTCTCCGACTACACCAAGACTTACGGTTGAACCTTCTGCAAGCCCATTTATTTCAACTCCCTCAACCACGTTTGTGGCAGACAAATCGAGCGTTGAAAGTCCTCGGACAGCGCTTTCAACAGCATCAATATATATAGACTTAACAAGGTCAAGCTTGGGCATGGTAAATGAATTAACTGTATGCAGTCCTTCTCCTTTAAAATCCTTAAATACAACCAATAGCTCTGGCATGCTAATGGACTCCAGTCCAATAGGATTGTTTATAACGAAATTATCAGCGATACTCTTTAATACTGGGAGCACTACTGTTGCACCTGTTTCAGGCATGCTGAAAATATCAAGGTTACCACCAATTGTTTCCAGATAAGGTAAGTTAATACTGGTCCCCGCAGATATAGAAAAGTCATTACCAATCATTTTAACAGCTGTAAGATCATCTAAATGCTGTTGCTTAGTAACTGCTACTTTACCCGTTACAATTGTTGCGCCAGCAGCTTTAAACCCGGCAAAGTCAGCATCCGTAAAAAGATCACCATAATAAACAGCACTTCCGCTGTTGGCAATTTCGTCTTCAAGCGCCTGCAAGCTAGCCATTAGCTCATTGTAATTATCTAATACCTCACCATCAAGATCTGTTAAATCGGCTTCTAAAGCGGCTATCTCACTCTTTAGAGTTGATATTTCAGCCAACAAATCAGCTAACTGTTGACTTTTTAAATCTTCTAACTCCTTATCAAGCTCATCGATTTGCTTTTGCAAATCGTCAATGTCACCACTGAAATCTTCAGCGCAACCAATACTATTGATGGCTAAAAACAATACCATAATATAGGACAATACCTTCTTCATACTTCTATTTTTTGTTAACGATTTATTTTTAATTGTAGATTTAGTTTGAACCTGCATGTAAAACTAAACAGCACTTCTTTTTTAGACGGCTCACACGGAAAATTAGGGTATCATTTGGCCGAATGATACAATATGATTAGATATGCAATTCTATAAATATCAGATAAACAGGGGTGTAGTTGTGGTTGGTATCATGCCGTTAAAAACAGTCTGTAGGGTGGATTTATTTGAATAAAACGGGTTTCGAACGGTAAAAATGACATTGAAATACCATGTATTTGACCCGGGAAACCCTTGTCTGGGAAAATAACGCTCATTGTATGTATGCACCTGTGTTTTTAATAACGTTTTGAGCGCATAGGATTTGCGGAATGATACATTCATATTATATATGCGAATATTCTTTTAGCAAACACTATACTTTTTGTCTTTTTGACTAAAAAATGAGGAAATATCGGACTGTTTGATGGATAATACTTACTCAGCGCATGGAGCATTTATTCCTAATTGCTGGATTTGCAATCCATGCCTTATTTGAACCCTATGCAAATGCAACCTTAATTAAATCACCACCTCTTCTAATCAGCTGGTTATATTCAGGAATTCTACAATACAGATTACAAATATGATGTAACGATACACAAATATTTAACCATAAGGGATGTAATATTATTTTTACGTAGAAACAATGATAAACACCTAAATTGTTATATTACAGATATTTTAATAAGGCGTAAACAATAAAAGGATGCTTCCGTAGAAGCACCCTTTAGATACAAAACCAATATATTTCGCAACATTATTTCTTAATCACTTTAATGACTTCTGTTTCGCCATTTACTTCAACAGCAAACATGTAAATACCGTTTGTCAAAGGAGCTAATTCTATGTGATTTTCACCGTTATATAGAAGCTTTGATAAAACGACAGAACCAGTTGCACTGTATACTGATAAGCTTGCTGATTCGTTCAGACTAATTGTAATAAAATCTGTTGCCGGATTAGGATAAACATTCAATTCAAACCCAGGAAGAACATCTGTGATAGCTGTAGGTGTGTTGTTGACAGTTCCTGAGCCTGAGAAACTGCCTAATCCTTCCATCCATAAATCTTCCCATCCATTCTGAGGAACCAATTCTGTGTCATGAGTATTAGCATGAATTAACTGAGTACCAGTAAAACCGGCCAGATAAAGCTCCCAGCGATCACTGCCTGAAGACATCATATCTCCCCACGCAATCATGGCTCCCGTATCATTATGGATAAAAGATACTTTGCCGTTTGACATGCCATTGAAAACATAATCACCGGTTAAACCGCCCCCCATAGTTGGTATATCTACTGATACCACCATATCGGCATAGTTATTATAAGTACCGTTACCACTGAATGTACCTAATCCTTCCATCCATAAATCTTCCCATCCATATTGAGGGACCAAATCGGCATCATCGGTGTTAGCATGAATTAACTGAGTACCAGTAAAACCGGCCAGATAAAGCTCCCAGCGATCACTGCCTGAAGACATCATATCTCCCCACGCAATCATGGCTCCCGTATCATTATGGATAAAAGATACTTTGCCGTTTGACATGCCATTGAAAACATAATCACCGGTTAAACCGCCGCCCATAGTTGGTATATCTACTGATACCACCATATCGGCATAGTTATTATAAGTACCGTTACCACTGAATGTACCTAATCCTTCCATCCATAAATCTTCCCATCCATATTGAGGAACCAAATCGGCATCATCGGTATTAGCATGAATTAACTGAGTACCAGTAAAACCGGCCAGATAAAGCTCCCAGCGATCACTGCCTGAAGACATCATATCTCCCCACGCAATCATGGCTCCCGTATCATTATGGATAAAAGATACTTTGCCGTTTGACATGCCATTGAAAACATAATCACCGGTTAAACCGCCCCCCATAGTTGGTATATCTACTGAAACGGTTAAATCTCCACTTTCTACCGTTCCTGTTCCAGCAAACTCAACTGTATAGGTTTGAGACATTGTCCAGTTTGCTATTGCAACAAGACCAGTATCATCAGAACTGTTGCCAACAATATAACCGTCAGCTTTCATCCACCAGCCATTATTTTGTCCTATGTTCTCGCCCCATTGTATATATAATTCTCCTAATCCTGATACGTTTTTTACGAAACGACCTTTACCGTTAAACATGTCGTGGTAGGTGTATTCTCCGGCAACATCAGATGGATCTGCTCCAGAGGAAATTGAAACAGTAACACTTGTTCCTTCATACTGCGCCACAGCATCAGCCGAAGCGCCCATTAAAGCTACAACAGCTAACATAGCTATGAGCCAACTTTTCATTTTGTGTAAATTTTTAATCATATCAATTTGTTTTAAATTAACATTTACCCTTTTTAAGGTTGGCTCAAAAGTAATTTTGGACACTTATGTGCACGAATCAATCGAAAATGGAGCGTCTTATTTGGCTCAATGAGACGTTTTCAGCATGTTGTTTTACCACTACAAAAAGTTGTAAGTAGCAGACAGCCATAATGCTTAGTTTCAATACAAGGGTAGGGTTAGCCATTGTTTGAAACCAAGTTTGAACGATGAGCTTAAGCGCACGATGGGAAGGGGAGAATCAATGTGTGTCTAATAGAAATTGAGTAATTAAACGATAGCTTCACTGATTGTGAAATATTTGACAAATGATACTAAAATGGGACTCGTGTAATTAAAGTGTGGCTCGTCAATAACAGCTATGAACTTCCGGTACATTGCGAATGATGGAAGCTCATGGGGTTAGCGGCATCAGTACGGATTGTTAAGAGTTCAGATTATTACTCAATACTTTTGATAAATTCACTGGGTGTTTTGCCGGTATTCTTCTTAAATATCCGGTTGAAAGTGGCTTTTGAATTAAATCCGGCCATTTCGGCAAGCGAAGTAAGGGTGTGTTGTTTGTGAAAGCCTTCATTCATCAGGCGAATAGCTTCATTGGTACGATACATATTGATCACATCGTAGAATGTTTTATTGAGGGCCTTATTAATGACCTCTGAAATCCGATGTTTTGTCAATTCTGTCCCCTCAGATAAGTGCTGAAGATTCATTTCATTATTCAGGTATGGCTTGCTTTCATCAAGGTAACTAACCAGCTTTTCCAGGTCTTCCTTTATTTTGCTGTCAACTTCTTCTTCCTGATCTTCATTTTTTACGGTGGCGATGGTTTTAATGCTTTGCCCTTCTGAGAATAAATGAGGCTTTTTTAATGTAAAGTAACCCATCCATAAAGTTAATCCGGTAAGACCCAGGTAATAAATATTGAACAGATCAAAGGGGACATCAATTTTCAACATATAGAAAACGGCTCCTGATACACCAGTTGCCCACAGAAATACATTGATGACCACAAACTGTTTCAACCAATAAACAGCATTATTCTGAACTTTAGTCAATCTTCGTTCTCTAAAATACTGGAAATGATATAAGATTCTCATGGACAGAACCGTGTAGATAACCCCCTGAAGAATGATGACAATATCATTTAGTCTGAATAAGTTATCAAGCCATGGGGTACTGCCCTCTGTAATGATCTCGATCTTTTCGTCCGCTGATAATATGTAAAAAGGTATAAATGCTATGATACGTATTATAAAGGGGATACAGTGAATAATTATATTTTTAAAGTTCCGGGCATCTTTATACAGGTATGTTTTAATGTACAAATACATCAAGGGAAAAAACATGAGTATGAACGCTGATGTAGTGCCATAGATGTGGGGGAAGCGAACGTAAAAACTTCGCGATTGAATAACAAAGCTCAGTACAGTAATTCCCCATAAAAAGATAAGGATGGCTAAAACCTTGTTGGCAAAAAAACTTCGTGGAAAAAACCACAAGAAGATTGCCATCAGAAAAATAAGAATAGCCCCAACGCTTAAACCCAATTTAAAATATTCTTCAAATGCCATTTAGAATTTCAAATAGTATTTTTATACAGTATTATAATTCATTCATAAGAGTAAGAATGAATAATGGATTGCAATTTTATAACTGCAAGATACAAAACTAAGTGTTATATTTCTTCTTCCTATGTTGAAGCAGACGATTAAAGAAAATAAAGTACTCAATCGGGAAAATGAGTTAATGAATTGATAATGTAGATGTTTGAAGGGTGTTTTTGTTAATTGTTCAGGTCGTAAAGAAGTGTTATTTTTTGATTAATAACCAAAAGACACTCACAGATGTTATACATGTTAAATTTAGTAATGTTACCCGAAAGCCATCTGTATAAGTATTAATAACTATTCTGATCCGCCCTAAATCGTATGAGACCTGATAATAAAACCATAGCTGTACTTCCTTTCGTTAATATGAGTTCCATAGCAGAGAATGAATACTTCAGCGATGGTATTACTGAAGAAATTATTAATGCGCTGGCCAGGATTAAGGGACTTAAAGTTACCTCACGAACCTCTTCCTTTTTCTTTAAAAATAAGAATGTGCCAATTCGTGAAATAGGGCAGACATTGCAGGTGTCGACCATACTTGAAGGAAGTGTGAGGTTGCATGGGGCTGCCATGCGCATAACTGCCCAGCTGATACAGGCTGAGGATGATTTTCATTTCTGGTCTGAAACATGGGATCGTCAGCTGGCTGATGTTTTTGCTGTTCAGGACGAAATAAGTTTACTGATAGCGGATAAACTGAGGGAACACTTTGGGCATTTTGAAATTCAGACGCACCTGGCAAGACCGCAAACCGATAATATTACGGCATATGATTATTCATTAAGAGCTAATTATCTGCGCAATAAGTGGAATCCTGAAGATGTGACCAATGCCATTACCTTGTTTGAAAAAGCCCTGAAATGCGATCCTCAACACAGTGAATCATACCTTGGGCTGGCCGATTCCTATAGTTTCTTGGGAACGACGGGTTTTATGCCGTACCAGGAGGCGTGGGAAAAAACGAAGCGACTGACTAATAAAGCACTACAGTTAAATGATCAGTCATCGGGTGTACATTATCAATTGTCGAACCAGGCTTTTTTTATCGATTGTGATTACAACAGGTCCCTTAAAGAAATGGCCAGGGCAATAGAGATCAATCCCAATAACGCCGAAGCTCAGCAGTTCATGTCCTTTTTATACCTTATTGCAGGCCAAAATGCGAGGGCAAAGAAACATCTTGATATGGCCATAGCCATTAATCCCTTATCGGATGAAACCCGTTTCTTCAATGCTTACTACCACTACATGCTCGAAGATTATGACAAGGCGCTGGATCTCCTGAACAATTGTTTGGAGGTCAACGATAAGAATATACCTGCCCATTCCATTAAAAGCCTTTGTCTGCTTAAACTGGAAAGGTATAATGATGTACTTGACTATTATGATACCATTCCTTCGGAAGTGGTGATACAAGGTGAGAAAACAGGAGCTAAGGCTTTAGCCTATGCCTGTTTGAAGGATCAGGCCAATGTAAGCCTGTACCTGGAGCAGCTTAGAAAACAATCACGTGAAGAAAATGGTTTCACCGCTGATTCATACCTGTTTTTGATGTATGCCGTGCTGGAAGAATATGATAGGGCCTTTGAGTGGCTTGAAAAGGCCCTTGCAGATAAGGCATCATTGTTAATGCTTCGTTTTACTGATCCCCTGGCCAGATGCCTGAAGAGCGATGACAGGTATGCAGGCTTTCATCAACGGATATATTTAAGCGATTATGAAGCTGAGCCGGGCACTGAAAAGAAGCCATTGCTTAGTGATGAGGTCGCCACAACATATGCCACTAGGCTACTTGAGCATATTGAGCTTCACAAACCCTATCTCGACCCCGATCTATCCATACGTCTTTTGGCAGAACAACTTAAGATGCACCCCAACCAGCTATCGTGGTTGCTGAACGAAACATTGGGCAAGAATTTTAACCAGTTTATTAACCACTACAGGGTGGAGGCCTTTAAGTTGTTGGCCAGGGATCCTGCCTGCGCTCATTTAACCCTCCTGGGCCTGGCCTATGAAAGTGGGTTTAACTCCAAAACAGTTTTTAATACCTACTTTAAAAAAGAAACAGGTTTAACACCAGGGCAGTATTTGAAAGAAGAGAGGGAATCAGCAGACAAACAGCCTAAGACTAAGCACTAAGCATAATACATTCAACTAATTTAACTAATTAGTTAAATAATGAAGCTTGTGTTTTTGACCTCTGCGCTAGGTAGATTTGCAATCTGTACTACCTGGTTAAAAGCAAAAAACTGACCGTTTTAGCCGAGCTTTTGTATATTTATATGGCAAATTTATAGTTATGAGTATTCGATTTGGAGAACGGTGTTATCGAATGATGGGCACAGATTGCAAATCTGCACAGCAGGAGAAAAAGGATTGTTGGATGTTATTGTAATAAAGTGATTTGTATAAACCACGCGAAAGGTACGATAGCTATCGTACTCGCGTGGCAGCGGGGCAGTAATCGATACAGTAGCAAGTTATGTTTTTGTCAGCCCCCCACTGCCGCTCGAGTGCAAGGAAGCGAGAAAGTATCTATGGAAAAATAAAAGAATATGAAACGAATAAAAATTGGTTTAATAATAATGGTATTTTTTATGATATTAGCCGTTATATGGTTTACTAAAGACTACTTAATGGTTAAGGATGATGCAAAAAAATATCCTTCATTAAATTATAGTGATTCTATATCACATAAAGCAATTTCCAAATTTGATTGGAAGTTAAATGGTTATAGAGTTTCTTCTAATTTATGTAGAATCAAAACTCAGATTGGTAATTGGGGTGTAAGAGCAATTGATAATGATACAGGTATAGGGGCTTATTATATCATTAATGTTGGTGATAGCATTGTGAAAAAGAGTAACTCTGATAGCTTGTATGTTTACAAACAAGATGGAAGAAAAATTTTGATGCAATTGTTAGAGTAATCCACACTCCCGAGCAAGCCAGCAAGGGGAATATCCATTTCACAATCAATTCAAAGATGATAATTAAAATGAAATTACATGTTTTATTATATGCAGTACTAATATTGTTATCTACATCTTGTAAAAGAATGTATGACATAAAAAATTGTAAAACTATTAAAAACTATAGTGAAAATCTTGAAAGTAGTTTAATAGTAGACAGTATATTCAATCATTTTGACGGTTTGGATGGTCTAAATTTTATTAGCGCAGAATTTTCAATACCACCACTTAATCCGTCTCCCTATTACATCCGATCTCTCAAGGCTGAATGTATAGTTATTTGTAGTTCGGTCGATAGTGTTTTTAAGGCTCCTAAATTTTTTATTTACGAAACAACGCCTTGTAATGAAGAAAACTTTATCCTTAGCATGATTTTCAAGGAAAAACTTGTCTTTAACAAGGATCATGATATTTACTACAAAGGTAATTATCCGATTCCTGATTTAGGTAGATATGATTTTAATGCAGGTTTTACAAAAACAGATACGATTATTGGTGGGGAAAGGTTTGTGTATAAACGATACAATGTTCCCTCTGACACGAAAATTTATGTCCACGAAGCAAAAAATGGTTCTTTTTGGAAAGTTGATGCAGATGTATATAGACCTGAAACTATGGACGAGTGGAAACATGGGTATTCAAAGGGGACAGCAATAAGTAAGGAAAGAAATATAATATTATATTGGTTTATTGTATGGTAGTTAACCTTGATCAGCGTCAGCGGGGGCACCATCTCAATCTAATGAAGCCCTTTGGTATTACTTCTATAAAAATTACAAACCATGATGAACGTTTTTTATTATTACTATTACCTTTTTTACACAAAGGTATTGCCAGATAATCAGCCACATTCAACTGTTATTTACACATTAAGTTTTACCCCCGCTGCCGCGCGAATCCCTTTGCGTGGTCCATCTAATTATCGATAATATACCGCATTTCTACGTACAGCTTTTATTATATTTGATATTATGAGTCGTAATTATAAATTTTACAATCCGGAAGGAGTTTATTTTGTAAGTTTTGCAGTAGTAGAGTGGCTGGATGTATTCACCAAAAATGAATATAAAAATATACTGCTTGATAGTTAAGAGTTTTGTCAGAAAAACAAAGGCATGGAGTTGTTTGCCTGGTGCATAATGACTAACCATGTGCATTTAATTTTTAGAAGTATTTCAGGTCAAAAGCCAGAATTGTTATTAGGAGATTTTAAACGTTATACCAGTAATAAGGTTATTGAAGCAATAAGGAATAATCCGAGAGAAAGCCGCAAAGAATGGCTGTTTGATCAATTTGAGAAAGTTGGATTAAGATCATCGAATGTCAATAAATGTCAGTTTTGGCGACATGATAACAAGCCGATTGAGTTATGGAGTAACAAAGTAATAGATGAGAAGATTAACTATATACATAATAATCCGGTAAATGAAGGTTTGGTATTCCGCCCAGAAGATTATGTGTATAGTAGTGCACGGGATTATAGTGGGGAGAAAGGGTTGTTGGATGTAATTGTAATAAAGTGATTTGTATAAACCACGCGAAGGGATTCGCGCGGTAGCGGGGGAGATGCTTTACCGTCCTTACCTGAAATATAATGTGTTATAATTCATAGGAGAATTGTTGTAAATGAACATTAAATAGGGCCTGATGCAAAAAACATCAGGCTTTATTTTTCCCCGCACAATTCGCCCGCTGCAGCGGGGCAACCCTGGGCCAACAGGGGATTGAAGTATAAGAATTGCCTGCTGTTATACTAAGGTAGTTACAGGCTAAAAGGAATAATTCGACTACGTTTCAAACTTCGCTGAGTGATACTGTTGCAAGATAAATTAGTAACCTTCCACTAAAAAACTTTAACAAAGTAGCTCATTTCTTCGAGTGTGGTGCGAAATGAATTCGATCCCGCTTCGGAACACCTTCGAACCCGCTTCGGTAATTGTTCGGCTGTTCTTCGGTAATCCTTCGGTAATCCTTCGGTAATTGTTCGCTTACGCGCGTAGCCGAACAATTACCGAAGAAATACCGAAGGAGGGTCGTTTGAGGCTCGAAAATGACCCAATTAAGGGTCAAAAACATGCGGAAATGACTTAATAAGGCACTTTTTTTAGTGTTTTTCTTCAAAAAGCCCTGTTATTCTAACGTCTATAGGTTAATGTATTTAACGTAATTAGACCTAGATTTAGCTTATAATACAGATATTGAGCCATTTAGTGTTTTCTTCAAATTACAGTGCATGCATTGTCATTGACCGGAACTGTTTATGTTTGTATGTTTGGATTTTTGGATGTGAGATGTTCAATTCGACAATTCGACTGTTGAGCAGTTCGACAAATAAATACTTTGTTCGGAATTATAATTCAGAACGCTTGTGGCAGGTAGCTGTCATATTTTTGTATCAAACAATAACACCAATACATGATGAAAGCGATTGAATATAACAGATATGGAGGTCCCGAGGTATTGCAGCTTAAGGAGGTGGAAAAGCCCGGTCCGGCAGATAATGAGGTATTGATCAAAATACATGCGACAACGGTTACGGCTACTGAATGTAATTTCAGGAGGGGAGAGCCATTGATGGCTAGAATGTTTACCGGCATGTTAAAACCCAGGCTCACAAGGTTGGGAGAGGAGATGGCCGGTGAGGTTGTTGAAGTAGGTAAGGCAGTCACCCGTTTTAAGCCGGGCAACAAAGTTTTTGGTACGGCCGGACCAGGGTTTGGTGCCAATGCAGAATTTATTAGTCTGCCCGAGGATGGTGTCATCACTGCACTTCCTGAGAATATCTCTTACAGTGAAGCGGCAGCCTCTGTCGATGGCTTTTTAACGGCCATGCCATTTCTCCGTGATACAGGCAGGATCAAACGGGGCCATAAGGTGCTGATCAACGGTGCATCGGGCAGTGTGGGAACAGCGGCTGTGCAGGTGGCGCGCTACTTTGGAGCTGAGGTAACTGGTGTATGCAGCCATGGCAATATGGAACTGGTCAGATCATTGGGTGCCACCAGGGTGATTGATTATACAAGGGAGGATTTTACCAAAGGCAACGAGACCTATGACCTGGTTTTTGATACTGTTGGTAAAATTGCCTACAAGGATGCTAAACGGGTCTTAAAGAAGAACGGAACTTTCCTGGAAGCGGGAATTGGCTTCGGAATTATTCCGCATGTTTTATGGAGTAGTCTCTTTACACGCCAGAAAGCCAGGATAGCTGCTACGGGATTGCGTTCGCCCAGGGAGAAAGAGCAGGATCTGAACCTGCTAAAAAACCTTATGGAAGAGGAAATAATAAAGCCTGTAATAGACCGCAGCTATCCGCTTAGTGACATAGTCGAGGCACATCGTTATGTAGACACAGGCCGAAAGCGAGGAAATGTAGTTGTTGAACTGTCAAACTGTTGAACTGTCGAACTGAGAAATCGTCGAACTGGGAAACTGTTCAACTTATAAATTATCAACTATTCAACTGTTTGACAGTTTCTCAATTATAGGCTGCGCCATTATTAAATTACCAAGCTGTAAACAGCAGGCTGTAGGTCTGCCACATCATAGCCCGGGGCAAAGCGCTTTAGTGTTCGAAAAGATTCAAACATTCACATATATAGTGTTTTGCAAGCTGTAAATCAGCTCTCCTCCTGGCAAGGAGGAGTACTTCGACGAAGGAGAGGGGAGGTGGTTTTAAGTCTTTTTTATAAATTAGTTTTCAACAATATAAGAAAGATATGAAAAGTAACCGGCCAGAAATGATTTATAGGAGAAAACTATTGAGAAACAGAGCAACTCCAGCGGAATGTGAACTTTGGAATTAGCTTAAAGGAAAAAGAATATGCGATCTGAAGTTTAGGCGACAACATTCTATTGGGTAATACATTCTGGATTTTTATTGTCCTCAATTAAAGCTAGCTATCGAATTAGATGGGGAATACCATGTTTATAATGAGGAATATGACAGACTTAGG